>JAKAWM010000218.1 GCA_021827285.1 Actinomycetes bacterium
AACATCGAAGCGGCGGCCTTCCACGGGTCGGCCCAGATCAGCGGGTCAACGCAGAACCCCTTCACCCAGCAGCAGGCCTCGGATCTGTCTCTTGCCCTGCGCTACGGCTCCTTGCCCGTGCGCTTCGTGCCCCAGTCGATCCAGAACGTCTCGCCCACCATCGGCACCGACTCTCTGGTTGACGGAGCCATCGCGGGCGCCGTTGCCATCGGGTTGGTGCTCATTTACCTGATCTTCTACTACCGGGCCCTGGGGCTGGTCGTCGTGATGGGGATCTGTGTTTCGGGGGCCTTTATTTACGCTATTACCGCTTTGTTGGGCCAGGCCTGGGGGCTGACCCTCACCCTGTCAGGGGTGATCGGGCTAATTGTTTCTGTCGGCGTCACGGCCGACTCGTGCGTCATTTATTTCGAACGGTTGAAAGAAGACGTCCGGTCGGGCCGCACGGTGCGGACATCGGTTGAAAAGGGCTTCAACCGTGCCTTCCGCACCATCCTGGCCGCCGACTTCTCGTCGTTCTTGGGTGCCATGATCCTTTGGTTCCTGACCGTGGGCGACGTACGCGGGTTCGCCTTCTTTCTCGGTCTGGCCACCCTTTTGAACATCGTCACGACGTACTTCTTCACCCGCCCGCTCGTCATCTTGCTGGGCCGGCGTTCGGGGCTGACTGAGGGCGGGGTCCTCGGGGTCAACCGGGGCCTGGGCGGAGGAGCTTTTAGCACGCCATGAGCTCGCCTACGCCCCCCTACGTCACCACCCGGGAGCAGCGGCCCAGAGGCGGCAATGCCTTGTCCCGCCTCTACCGGGGCCAGACCCAGTTCGACTTCATAAACCGCTGGCGCATCTGGTTCGCTCTCTCCGCCGCGGTCATTGTGATCGGCATGGTGGCCTTGGGCGTCCGAGGCCTCAACCTGAGCATCGACTTCCGGGGTGGTTCGGTGTGGGAGGTCCCCACCTCCCAAGCCGCTCCAGGTACAGCGACGGTGGCAGCAGTCCGCGCCGACCTGGGCAAGGTCAGCGCCGCGTTGGGCCAGGCCACTATCACCCAGCTGACCAACCGCCAAACCGGGAAGGTCAACATTCAAGTTGAAGCGCCCGCCACCACGACCAGCGACCCGACGCTCATCAACGACGTAACGCTGGCGCTCGCCAAGATCGGCCATGTCAGCAAGGACCAAGTGTCCCTCACCGCTATCGGTCCTTCGTGGGGTAGCGACATCACCAACAAGGCCATCGAGGCGGTGGTCGTGTTTGTCGTGCTCCTGTTTATAGCCATCTCCATTTATTTCGAGACCAAGATGGCTATTGCCGCTTTCGTCGCGCTCCTCCACGACATGCTCGTCGCAGTGGGTATTTACGCGCTTTCGGGTTTCCAGGTGAGCCCCGACACCGTCATCGCCTGGCTCACGGTGCTCGGCTACAGCCTGTACGACACGATCGTGGTGTTCGACAAGGTCAAGGAGAATACACGCGGGCTTGCCTCTTCCAACCGGGTCACCTACACCGACGTGGTCAACCTTTCCATGAACCAGGTCTTGGCCCGCTCGCTGAACACGTCCTTTGTGGCCATCATGCCGGTCCTGTGCATCTTGGTGATCGGGGCATGGGTCCTCGGGGCGACCGCTTTGAACGACTTCGGCTTGGCCCTTTTCATCGGCCTGACCAGCGGTGCTTACTCGTCCATATTCATTGCTTCGCCGTTGCTGGCCCTGCTGAAGGAGCGTGAGCCCCGCTACACCGAGATCCGCAAGCGCCTCGCCACTTATCCGCAGGCTCGGCAAGTGCTGAGCGCGGCCGGTGTCGCCTCGGGCAACCTGCTGGCCAGCGCCGGGGCGGGTCAGCTGGTGGGAGCCGGTCGGGCGGAGGCCGGCCTGGATGCGGGCTTCGGTGTGGGCCTGGGTACCGGCGCTGGCGGCCAGGATGCCGGCGCGGGAAGTCGCGTTGGGGGCGCGGGAAGTCGCGTTGCCGGCGCCGGAGGCCGTGTTGGTCCGGGGGTTGGTGCCGCCCGGCCGGGCCGTGTTGCCCGGCGGTCAGTGACGGGCCTGGCCCAGTCTGAGACCAGTGCCGGCCTCGGGCCGGCGGTCGGCGCAGGTGCCAGTGCTGGCTTCGGGCCGGCGGTCGGCGCAGGTGCCTCGGTAGGCACCACCACTAACGGGGGCTCGGACGAGACGGCAGCAGGAGGCCGCGGGGACGACGACGAGCATGCCGCCGGGGAGGCGCGGGCGGCCGGGGAGGCGCGGGCTGCCGGGGCGGCCGGGGCCACCGGAAAGCCCGGAGCTGGTGCGCCCGGAGCGCGGCGTAAGGCCCCTCCCCGACCTCGCCGCAAAGTCCCGCGGCATCGCTGACGGCCATTCCGTGCCGCACCCTCTTTGGCCGGAGCACCGCTCCTCAGGCCTCCCCCGGGTGCTCCAGTAACCTGGCGATATGGGAAGTTACGACCCGGCGCGCGTGAAGGAACTGGTGCGGGATGTCCCCGGCTTTCCGCGCCCCGGCGTCACTTTCAAGGACATCACCCCCCTGCTCGCGGAGGCCGAGGCCTTCTCGGGCTGCGTAGAGGCAATCGCCGACCATTTTGCGTCTCGTGGGGTGAGCACCGTCTTGGGCGTCGAGGCTCGGGGCTTCATCATTGCCGCACCGGTGGCCTATCGCCTGGGGGCGGCCTTCGTGCCCGTGCGCAAGAAGGGCAAGTTGCCCTGGCACGTGCACTCCTACACCTATGCACTCGAGTACGGCACGGACACCTTGGAGGTCCACACCGACGCCCTGCGCCCCAACGAGCGGGCCCTGATAGTCGATGACGTCTTGGCCACGGGTGGGACGGCGTCAGCCACCTGGCGCCTGGTCGAACGGCTGGGTGCGGAGGCGGTGGGCTTCGGTTGCGTCCTCGAATTGGGGTTCCTGGGCGGGAGGTCCAAGTTGGCCGGGTTGGACGTGCTGGCCCTTGTCAGCTACGAGTGAGGTGGCCAGAGGTGATGGTGAGGACGACGCTTACGAGGGGCAGGGTGGACGAGGGATGACTACGGTCGAGCGGGTGGCTCGGGGTCGTGCCGTAGCCACCGTCGAGCGCGTCTTGCCTTGGCGGCGCCAGGCCCAGACGGCGGACGCCTTGGCGCCCCTGCTCGGCTCTTTCCGGGAGCGGCACCCCAAGGACGACGCGGCCTTGATCATTAAGGCCTACGAGACAGCCGAGTTGGCCCACAGAGGCCAGGTGAGGAGATCGGGGGAAGCCTTTATCTCTCACCCGCTGGCGGTCGCCACCGTCCTCGCCGGGCTGGGCATGGACGATGTCACCCTGGTTGCCGCGCTGCTGCACGATTCGGTCGAGGACACTTCCGTTTCCGTGCAGGACATCGAGTCTAACTTCGGGCCTGCCGTCGCCCAGATAGTGGACGGGGTGACCAAGTTGGAACGGGTCAGTTTCGAATCTCGTGCCCATGCCCAAGCCGCCACCATGCGCAAGATGCTCGTCGCCATGGCCAAGGATCCGAGGGTACTGCTCATAAAGCTGGCCGACCGCCTGCACAATATGCGCACCCTGGCGGCCATGCCAGAAGCCAGCCAGAAACGTACCGCCCAGGAAACCCTCGATATTTACGCACCGCTGGCTCACCGGTTCGGTATCGCGTCGATCAAATGGCAACTTGAAGACCTGGCCTTCGCCACCCTCCACCCTCGGCGGTACGCGCAAATAGAGCAGATGGTGGCCGCCCGCGCCCCCGAGCGCGAGCTGTACTTGGCCCAAGTTGTGGACCAGGTCGAAGAACGGCTGGCAGCCGCCCGGGTGGAGGCCCAAGTTACGGGAAGGCCCAAGCACCTGTACTCGATCTACGAGAAAATGGTTCTGAAGAACAAGGAGTTTGATGAGATCTACGACCTCGTGGGCGTGCGTATCATCGTCAACTCGGTCAAGGACTGCTGGGCCGCACTGGGGGCGGTACACGGCACCTGGGCGCCGGTCCAGGGCCGTTTCAAGGACTACATCAACACCCCGAAGTTCAACCTTTACCAATCCCTGCACACCACCGTGGTGGGGCCGCAGGGCAAGCCCCTCGAGCTCCAGGTACGCACCAAAGAAATGCACCAGCGGGCGGAAAGGGGCATAGCCGCGCACTGGGGTTACAAGGAGCACGCCCAGCCGGCTGATATCGCCTGGCTCCAGCGCATAGTGGACTGGTCGGCCGAGAGCACAGACCCGGCTGAGTTCCTGGAGAGCCTGAAGCTCGACTTGGAAACCGATGAGGTGTTTGTGTTCACGCCCAAGGGCGACGTCATGGCGCTAGCGGTGGGGGCGACGCCGGTCGATTTTGCCTATGCCATCCACACCGAGGTCGGGCACCGCTGCATTGGCGCCCGCGTCAATGGGAGGTTGGTGCCCCTCGACTCCAAGCTTTCTTCAGGCGACACAGTAGAAATCTTTACCTCGAAGGTGCCATCGGCCGGGCCGAGCCGGGACTGGCTGAACATCGTGGTTACCCCGCGGGCGAGGAACAAGATCCGCCAGTGGTTCAGCCGAGAAAGGCGTGAAGACGCCATCGAGACTGGGCGGGAGGAGCTGGCCAAGGCGCTACGTAAAGAGGGGCTCCCCCTGCAGAAGCTCTTGGGGGGCGAGGCACTAAAAAAGGTGGCGGAGGGTCTCCACCACGGCGACTTGGACGCGCTTTATGCCGCCGTCGGCGAGGGCCACATCTCCGGCCAGGCCGTCGTCCAGCGGCTGGCCAAAGATCTGCGGGGCGGGGAAGGAGAGGTCCAGCTCCCCTCAAGCGTACGCCAGCCCCGGCGCGTCACCAGCACCAAGGGCATCGGCGTGCACGTGGAAGGGCTCGACGATGTCATGGTGCGATTGGCCCGCTGCTGCACGCCCGTGCCCGGAGATGAGATCATGGGCTTTGTCACCCGTGGCCGCGGGGTGAGCGTGCACCGCACCGACTGCGCCAACGCGGCAGCCCTGACGGTGGGCGAGGTGGGCCGGCTGATCGAGGTTGAGTGGGACCGGGACCGTCCGGGCAGTTTCGTGGCCGCACTGGAACTGCGGGCACTCGACCGCACCCGCCTGGGCGTGGACGTGTGGAAGGTCCTCTCCGACCACCACTTGAACATCTTGCGCAGCGAGAGCCATACGGGAGCCGACCGGGTGAGCAAGATGCGTTTCGAGTTCGAGGTGGCGGACCCAGCCCACCTCGAGTCCGTGCTGGGCGCCCTAAAACGCCTGGACAGCGTTTTCGATGCCTACCGCGCCCTGCCTGGGCATGGCCTGAACAATGGCCGCCGTACCTAGGCCTGCTGCTCCTCCTAGCCCCAGGCCTGGTCCTCGTCCTAGCCCCAGGCCCTTAGTGCTGGCCGGAGCCTGAGTTGGCGAGCTTGTCCCCCGAGCGTGTTCCCCGAGCTTGGGCCCGGCCCACGGGCACGACCGGAGAACAGGGTTGTC
>JAKAWM010000219.1 GCA_021827285.1 Actinomycetes bacterium
ACTCTTTTGCGGCCAGGGGGGTCTCGGACACCAAGGAGCGGATACGCGCCTCATCGGCCGCTTCCGAGAAGGCGCTCAGTTGCTCGTCCACCACAGCCAGCTCCTCCCTGGCCCGCCGCAAGCGCTTAGAAACCTCGGCCAGCCTGCGTTCCACGATGGACCGGACCATGGTTACTCATTATGCGCCACCCCCATCCTCCAGCGATACGGTCTTCAGCAGCCTCTCATGTGGCGCGGCCACACTTTCCAAAGGTGCACACTGGAAGCTAAAGAGGCAAAAGGAGCGCCATGAGGGTGCTGGTAGTGGACGACGAGCCGGCCGTACGCCAGGCCCTGGAACGCGCCCTTCGTTTCGAGGGTTACACAGCCGACCTGGCCGAGGACGGCATGGCGGGTCTGGCCAGCCACGCCGAGAAGCCAGCCGACGCCATCGTGCTCGACATCGCCATGCCCCGCCTGGGCGGGCTGGAGATGTGCCGCCGCCTGCGGGCCGCGGGGGACCGCACGCCCGTTCTCATGCTGACAGCCAAAGCTGCCATTTCCGAGAGGGTCGACGGCCTCGACGCCGGAGCCGACGACTACCTGGTCAAACCCTTCGCCTTGGAAGAGTTGCTGGCCCGTCTGAGGGCCCTGCTGCGCCGGAGTGCCCCGGCTTCTGAGAACGAGGTTTTACGCTTCGCTGACCTCTCGCTTGACCCGGGTACCCGGGAGGTGCGCCGGGGTCACCGGCCGATCGAACTGACGCGCACCGAGTTTTTGCTGCTGGAGTTGTTCCTGCGCAACCCCAAACAGGTGTTGCCCCGGGAAATGATCTTCGACCGGGTGTGGGGCTACGATTTCGGCCTCAATTCCAACAGCCTCGAGGTGTACATCGGGTACCTGCGCCGCAAGACGGAGGCGGAGGGTGAACCACGACTCATACACACGGTCCGTGGCGTCGGTTACGTGATGCGCCTCCAGACCGAACTGAGGGGCTGACATCGGAACAGACGTGGTGACATGAAGCTGAATTGGTCCTCCTCGTCCCCCTGGCACGGCGCGCCTGACCAGGCGCGCCAAACCCCGTTATGGCCGCCGGCACTGGGCCAGTCCGCACCTCCCTACCAGCCCGAGCGTCGCGATTGGCCGGCAGGGCCCGGCCAACCCGCACCTCCTTTCGGCCAGCCCAACGTGCCCGCCGCCATGGAGGAAGGGGGTGCCCAAACGGGCCTCGAGGGGGCTGGCTCTGGGGGGGCTGGCTCTGAGGTCGCGCAACGACCGTTGCACCCTTTCCCCTGGCTCCGGACCATCAGCTTCCGAGCCCGCATCAGCTTCCTGGTGTCAGTTGCCGTCGGTCTGGCGGTTGCTTTCGCGGCCCTGGGCTCTTATGTCGCCGTCAGCCGCCAGCTCCAGGGCCAGGTCCCCACCGACCTCAACAACGCGGTCAACTCACTTCCCCGCGACCTGGTGACGCCCAACGTCTTGAACCCCGGGCAATTCGCGGTCGACTTCCGCGGCCTGGTCAGCTTCCAGGACCGCACGGGCGCGGTCGTGCAGGTAATAACCCAGAGCTCGGTGGTTTCCGGGCAAGGCAACAAGCGTTTTCTCCCCTTAACGCCCGGTGCCAAAGCGGCGCTCAAGGGCGGCCTCTCCGCGCCCCCGGTCGAGACCGTGACCGCTTCAAACGGCGCGCAATACCGCGTCGTGAGCCTCTCGACGTACCCGGGCGTGGTCGTCCAGGTGGGTTGGCCATTGGCCAGCACGAACCACGCCCTGGACTACCTCCGGTTAGTGCTAATCCTCGTGGCCATCGGTGGCGTGGCCCTCGCCGCCATGATCGGCTGGGCCATCGGCCGAGCCAGTATCCGGCCGGTTGAGCACCTGACCCTGGCGGCCGAGCACGTCGCTACTACCCAGGACCTCTCGGCCACCATCGAGGAGGAGGGCGATGACGAGCTGGCTCGGTTGGCTCGCAGCTTCAACGCCATGCTGAGGGCGCTAGACGCTTCGCGGCGCCAGCAGGCTCAACTCGTGGCCGACGCCGGCCACGAACTGCGGACCCCGCTCACCAGCCTGCGAACGAACATCGAAGTGCTCATGCGCGCTCGTGACCTGCCCGCTGCCGACCACCAAGCCCTCCTGACCGACGTGAAGGCCCAACTGGGCGAGCTGACCACGCTGGTAGGGGACCTGGTGGACCTGTCCCGCGAAGAAGAGAAGCAACCTGAACCCCAATCGGTGCCTTTCGAGCAAATCGTCGAGCACGCCGTTGACAGGGCCAGGCGCCGCGCCACCTCGCTGCGCTTCGACGTCTCCCTCCAGCCCGGCCCGGTACGGGCCCAACCTGCCCTTTTGGAACGGGCCGTGCTTAACGTGCTGGACAACGCGGCCAAATGGAGCCCCCCCGGTGGCCGGGTGGGCGTCACCTTGGAGAGTAACGGTACCTGGCACCTGCGGGTGACCGATGAAGGCCCGGGAATAGCTGACGAAGACCTGCCCCACATCTTTGACCGGTTTTACCGCGCCCAGTCGGCCCGTTCCATGCCCGGCTCGGGCCTCGGGCTGGCCATCGTGAGGCAAGTTGTCGCCTCTCACGGGGGCGACGTGAGCATTTCCTCCCCCGCCTCGGGCGGGACACAGGTGGACATAGTGCTACCCCTGGACGAGGACGACGACGGGCCGCTCTAGACCAAGCCCAGGCGGGCCATGTCCTGCGGGGTGTCCAGGTCCGCGAAGTCTCGGGCACTCACACCTTCCGGCCAACCCTTCTCGTCCACAAAAACCACTCCTGGGCGGCCCAGGAGGGCCTTCATGGAGCGTTTACCCGCACTCACCAGGTCCCCCGCGGCCATGAGATCCGGTGCCGCCCACCTGGCACAAAGCGGCTGGGGGTACGTTTCGACGACCGGGACAACCGAACCCACGCCCGGCCACCGCGCCAACCAAGACAGGGTGCGATGACCGACCAGAGGGAGGTCACAGGCCAGCACGATGGCGGGCCCGATGTGCCCGTGCGCCCGTAGGGCGGCGGCACCGGCAACCACCGCCGCCAGCGGGCCAGCACCAACTGGATCCTCCCTCACCGCCTCCAGGCCAGAAACCCCCGGCCCCACTTCGACTACTGGGTGGCCTATGGCTCCGAGCAGGCCTGCAAGGCGCCTAGCCATCGGTCCTCCGCCCACATCCAGGAGTGCCTTGTCGCAGCCCATCCGCCGGCTCCTCCCACCGGTGAGCAAGATACCGCCTACCGAGCCGCCCGCTACCACTTCTTGCCGCCTTACACGGCCGCCCCCTACCAATTCTTACCCGCCTCCCCGCTTGCCGTCCACCCCCGCAGGGGGACCGTTAGGTAGCTAGCCTCGCCCCAGCCCACCGTGGCAATCCCCGTGCCACTAGGCGAGCTTCATGAACAGGCGCTCGACGACCTCCAGCGGGTAGCCGTCGGACGAAGCCTGCTCGGGATTATCGAGGCAATAAGTGAGACCGGCGGCGACAAGCTTGAAGCCGGCCTGTTCAAGCGCTTTGGTTGCCGCCGAGATCTGGGCGACAACGTCCCGGCACTCCCTGCCGTCGGCGAGCATCTTTTCCACCCCTTGGACCTGGCCGGCGACCCGGCGCAGGCGTTTGCGGACGTCCTCTACAACCTCAGGCGACAGTTGCACTTTCTTACCCCTTCACAACGGCACATACCCCGGCTGGTATGCTGCACATCAATGCCAACCTACCAGGAAACCTTGGACGAATTGCGCAAACCTACGCTTGGCCTCCGGCATGCACAGCCTGAGGCCTGGGCAGGATTTAAACAGCTCCACGATGCAGCGATGGCGGATGGAGCCCTGCCCCGGCGTACAAAGGAGCTGATTGCCCTGGCTATCGCCGTGGTAAAAGGCTGCGATGGATGTATCGCTTCCCATGCCAAGGGGGCTGCTCGCAACGGGGCTACTCCTGAAGAGGTCGCCGAGACCCTGAGCGTGACGATGCTCATGGACGGTGGCCCCGCCACGGTCTATGGGCCACGCGCGTGGGGAGCATTTGAGGAGTTCCATCCCCCCACCTAAGCTCTGCCCGCCCGCAGGAAGGCATGAAGGCTCAGACGCTAGCCTGGGCCAATGCAGACAACCGGGCCCCGCGCCCCATGATGGCCTTCTACGTAGCCGGCGCCTGCCTGGTGGTGGCCCAGGTGCTGGGCATCTATGCCCTGATCACCCGCAAGGCAGACCTCGTTTTCGCCCTGGTGATGTTCGGGCTCGTCCTCGCGGCGTTGGCGTCAGGGGCAGACGGCGTCTACTCGCAGCTGCACTGACCGGCTCAACATCTAGCTGACAGGGGCAACCGGCTCCCTCCTCAGCCATCTGCAGAGGCTCCGATGTGGTCGAGGTGGCAAGTTTCCCCCAGTAACCTGCAGTCTGGCATGACAATGAGTGCTCCCCAGGAGCTCATCGCGCTATCGGGCGTCACCAAAATCTTCCCCGGCATGGCCGGCCCGGCCCTATATGACATAAACCTCGCCATCAAACGGGGGGAGTTCTTCACCGTGATCGGACCTAGCGGCGCCGGCAAGTCAACGCTCCTGCGGGTACTCGCCGGCCTCATCCAGCCAGATGCCGGTCAAGTCAGCATCTTCGGCGAAGGCCCTCGCGATGCCAGCCGCTCCAAGCACCTGGGGTGGGTACCCCAGTCACCGGCGCTGTTGCCGTGGCGTAACGTCCTCGACAATGTCCGCCTCCCCCTCCAGGTCAACCGGCGCGCCAACGGTAGCAACGGGCTGGACCCGGTAGAAATCCTGGCCCGTGTCGGCCTCGAGCGGGCCACCAAGCTGCTGCCGGCCCAGCTGTCCGGGGGTATGCGTCAGCGCGTGGCCATCGCCCGGGCTTTTGCCATCGCGCCCGCCGTGCTCCTCATGGACGAGCCCTTCGCATCGCTCGACGAGTTGACCCGTGAATCGGTCGCCCGCCAACTGCTGGAGTTGTGGCAGGCCGAGCGGCGCACGGTGGTCTTCGTCACTCACTCGGTGGCCGAAGCCGTCGTGCTGTCCGACCGGGTCGCAGTCATGGGCGACGGCCGGCTGGCGCCACCCATCGAAGTGGCCCTCCCCCGCCCCCGGCCCGTGGGTTGCGAAGACACACCCAAGTTCCACAAGCTCGTGCAGGCCCTCCGCGCCCAGCTGAAAGCCGCTTCCAATGGCGCCACCTAGAGCCACGGAGGGGCCGGGCACGGGGCTGAACCTGGGGAGCCCCCACCAGGCCAGCTGGCTGCGCCCGAGCACCTGGGCACCCCCGGTGGTCACCTTCGCCCTGATATTGGCGCTGTGGGAGGTTTTGGCCCTGCGCGACCACTACCTGCTCCCCACGATCGGCTCGGTGGTCAACCAACTCGGCCGCTACCCCCTCACGTACCTGGCCAACGGGGGTGACACCTTGGCC
>JAKAWM010000220.1 GCA_021827285.1 Actinomycetes bacterium
AGCAGGGGCCGCCCGGCCACGAGGGCGCTAACACGGACATATCATGAGAAAGGAAGGCGACGATGGCTACAAGAGGCACAGTTCCGAACAGGAACTCTGTAGGCAAAGTAAACATGGCCCTTTATGTCGTCGGTGCCATAGCCTTGGTGGCCGGCATCTACCTAGCGAGCACAACTCGTACTTATATCCTGACGGGCAAGACGACAAGCCCGTACTTGGGCGTGGGTATTGTCTTGGCCCTCTTGGGCTTCGCCATGTTGTCATATGCGAAGCTCGCGGCTAAAAAGAACCTGAGGAAGTAATAGGTCTAGTCAAAATGTAAGGGGAATGTTCGCAACCAAGGGACAGGGAGGAGCTGTTTTGGCCAGGAAGTAACATAAGTACGCCAGCGCGTCGGCGTCGATCTCGACCAACCTTGAACTCACACGCATAGCCCTAATTTGCGAGGACGCGGCGAAGCGGGCCGAAACGATACAAGCCATGGTAAGGCTGGAAGAGTCCAAGCCCGGCCGCCTTATCTATTCAGTGAGGAACAGGCTGACTGGTGGCCGTGTTGAGTTCATGACCTTTGCCGTGGCCGTCAAGGAGGGCGGCGGGCTCCGTCAGCTCGCCACGCGGATCCTGACCTACAAGGTCAAGCGGCAGTGGGTCTTCGTGGTACCACTGCCATGGCAGATGATCGCATGGGGCAATTACAAGAAGTTCATGTACGGCCTGGCCGACGGCATCAGGGCCGCCGACCCCCGTGCGACCACGAAGGTCATTGAGCTGACTAGGAGCGCATGACCGTGGGCGTTGTCATTGGAGTACTTGTGGTCGGTCTACTCATTTGGTTCACGTACGGGCGGCGGTTTCGCGTCATGCTGAGGAAACGGTACCGCTGGCCGCGGACCGAGGTGCCCGACATCGCCGAGTTCGCCAAGGGGCCTTCCTCGACGGCGGACAAAACGGCTCGCTTTGAGGGTCAACATGGCCCAGGTACAGAGGACTTGTCCAGGTGACCCACGAACCGGCCCTCCACTTCATGGCGCCTTTTTGGCGCCTCTTCAACTAGCAAAGGGGTAGTTATGAGCTTCCGTCGGCAATTGGCGTCTTCCCTGGTCGTCGTCTTAACGGCCCTGCCCGTGCCCAGCCTGGTAGCGGCGTCAGCCGTCAAGCTGAAAAGACCCCCAAAGCCCGTAGCTGAGACTACGCTCGTGCCGGGACATCTCGCCATGCTCCAGTCGGCGGTCACGACTGGCCGCTGGTGCCGCTTGAGCCTGTCCCACCCCGGTGCGCCCTACAAGACGAGCACCCCGCGCCGTGCCATCTCCGGGCTTGCCGAGTACCAGTGGCGTGTCCCAAAGGACGTGGCCCCGGGGGCCTGGGAGGCGACAGTTGGGTGCGGGCTCACCAAGGCAGGCCTCCTTCGCGGTGAGGTGACCGAGGCACAGTCCGTCACCCTCCACGTGACCCGTAAAGGGCCGCGCTTCCACGGGCCCGCCGAGACCGTCTTGTACGTCATCTTCCCTCACCCAACAAAGGTACCGTTCACGGCCACAGGCAAGGGTGGCGGCTCTTACCGCCCATATGGTGCCGTCTTGGTCCCCCAGGGGACATGGCTGGGCGGCGAAGGCGTGACTGTTTACTCGAACGGGTCCATCGGCAACCTGAACGGCTTTTACCAATGCGTTGAGCTCGTAAACCGCCTTATCACCACCTTGCACTGGAGCCCCTCAATCTGGGGTAACGCCGACCAGATCTATGGCGATGCCAACTCGGCCTATTTCGACAAGCACCAGAACGGCAGCGGGTACAGGCCCGTGCCCGGTGACATCGTGGTCTGGGGGGGCGGCGAGGGCGGCTACGGCCATGTCGCAGTGGTCGATGCGATCAACGGGTCGTTGCTTACGGTCGTCGAGCAGAACGCTTCGCCGAGCGGTTACAACATCTATACCATCTCTTCCTCGGGCTACATACCACCCCGCTTCGGCTATTACGTCGAGGGCTTCCTCCACGCCAAGGCGAACCACATCGGGGCAACGACGACCGCCCCGACGCCCACACTGACGAAGCCGACCCCGACGCAGACCTACCCCGAGACGGCGGGCGGCACGACCAACACCTGGTCTGATTACGCGGATGCCGGCGGCAGCGAAGGGCCTACGATCGGGGCCAACCAGACGGTCCAGGTGGCTTGTCGCACCACCGGGTTCACCGTGGCAGACGGCAACTCGTGGTGGTACCTCATAGCCTCGGGGCCCTGGTCTGACAACTACTACGCTTCGGCCGACGCCTTCTACAACAACGGCGAGACATCTGGCAGCCTCCAGGGGACCCCGTTCTTCGACTCGACCGTCCCGACCTGCAACGGCACGAAGAGCGTGCCGGCCACGACACCACTCACCACGCAAGCGACGGAACCGCTGACCACCCTCACAACGCTCCCGACTTCTACTGGCACGACTGCTACCACAACTGGGACGACTGGCACCACCACTGGCACAACTCAGCCTTCCTTAGGGACGACTGGCACGACTTCGTTGCCCAGTTCGTCGAGCACGACCGGCACGACGCTCGGTACCCCACCGCAGACGACCGGCACCACTGCAGCGCCGCAGACGTACTCCGAGACGGTCGGGGGCAATGCCAACACCTGGACCGACTACTCGGATGCCGGCGGGACCCAGGGCCCCACGATCCCCGCGTACCAGACGGTCCAGGTCACCTGCGCCGTGCAAGGGTTCCGGGTCGCTGACGGCAACACCTGGTGGTACAGGATCGCTTCCAGCCCTTGGGACAATAACTTCTATGCGTCGGCCGATGCCTTTTACAACAACGGCCAGACTTCGGGCAGTCTCCTGGGGACCCCATTCGTTGACCCCAACGTCCCGGTCTGCCCATGAGTAGACCCTTTATTCGGCCTGAGGGTAAGTGTCTTCCACAAGAACATAAGCAGATGCACAAGGTCTTCTGGTGAAAAGTCCCGATAAGATGATGAGTACTCTCGTTGCTTCTGGTGCATCCACACCTACGGTTGCTAGTCGCGGGCGCGCCGAGCGATCCAAGCGCCGCCATCAGCTGTTAGGGCGTCGACCTGAACCTCTCGAACACCAAACTCACATGGCTCTGTCGCACCTGGTGCTCGCAGTTTCCGGGGTCATCGCCGCTCTCCACACCAGTCGACGTGCAATTGGTAAGCGCGGCTGCGACCACAGACGCCGCTGCGAAGTAGTTGTGCAAGACTGCAGGGTCGAAGGAGCCTGGCAAATGCGTACGAGGGGTCTTGTTCGTCCAGTCCTGTCTGCCCCGACGGTTGTTCTTTTGTGTATAGCTCTGATCGGGACGCTCCCAGCCCTAAACACAGCCAATGCAGCATTGACGGGTCGACCACTCGGGCATGCATTCTATTGGAGCGAGGGAAAGGGAAACCAGTTCCTCATAAAGCTGGACTATATAATCGATCCCGCGCCGGTCAATCCGGGCCAGACGTCCGTAACAGAAGCCGATAACTGCGGACCTAACACTAACTGCAAGGTGATCGACGCGACCTTTACCGTCCATACGCTAAAGGGCTTCTTCTACTATTTCCCGGGCATCTCGGCTCTGGGCAGTGATGGTCAGGACTACGGCCCAACTGGCGGGAACTTGTCGAGCGCCGCCTGTAGGGGAGAGTCGTTCGTTGTGGGCTACGAGAGCCTACTACAAGCGGGCCAGAGTGCGACGTTTTGTGTTTCATTCGTTGTGCCGAGCACAGTCGTACTGGAACAAGTGACTTGGACATCTGGCTCGGGCCTCCCGGCACTGGGCAAACAGTACGGCCCAGTGCCTGGGAGGCCGGCTCAGGTCACCTGGGTTACGCAGCAGACACTGCCCACCAGGGGCACTGTCGCGCCCGGCATGAAGCGGGTCGTGGTCCGGGTGGGGCACGGAGAACAGGCGGCCACCTGGGACCAGACTGGCCATATCGACTTCTGGGCGCTTGGTGCGGGCCACAGGTGGAAGGAGCTGGCGGCAAGCACCTACCCGCTCCTCGGGCAAGGATCCGGGCCTCCGGACCTTTCGGTGAGCGGCTCAGCGGTTACCGGGATGCATACTGCCACTTTCATCTTGCACGGGGTTTTCACGGGTGACGGCAGTGGTGACTACATCGTGTACGGCAACGGCGCTCATGGTTGGGGTGCACTTGTCCTGGGGCCGGGCGACGTCCTCGTGCCTAACGGTCGCCCGGCGACGCTGAGCGGATACGCGCAATGGGAGGAGGCGCACTTTGCCGGGGGGGACGTCGTCGTGCGGAGCGGCAACCTGTACTTCGACCAGGCGGTGAACTCGTTCTACGCGTTGGTGACGCACTACAGGTGGTCAGGTCGCGCCTCGCACTTCGTGGACGTGGCGGACACCAGCTTCATTGGGCACTTCGTACCCCGGCCGAAGGGGTCGCCGCCGTACTTCGGCTGCAAGGCGGCCCCGCCACGCAATGGCACCGTCGAAATGCACCTCCAGGTGGCCCTAAGGTTGGAGGACGACGCCCCGATCGTAGACACGGTCTGCCCGTCCGTCCGGATGAGCCCAGAAACGCCGGTAGTGGTCGAGGTCGGGCCAAACAACTCCCGTATTTCTCGTTGGCTTACGGCTCCCGCCTGGTTGCTCGCCACCGACTTGCTCGGTCCTGTCGCACTGATCAAGGCCCCACGCGGCGAAGCTGCCTGGGTGTTGCCTGCCAGCGTCCCTAACGGTTGGATTGTCCAGTCTGCGGTGGGGCAGGGCGGCTGGGGCGCCTGTTGTGGTGGCGTGGCCGATGTCACCTTCAGCAGTGGGCGCGTGACCCATGTCGTCCTTGTGAACATGGCTCCCTGACGCCAACAGCTACTATTCCCCCCTGTAGCCATCGTAGCGCTCCTCTTGGGAGCGGTGGCCGCGGCGGGCCTCGGGGTCGACGACCGAGATGACCCGTACGGGGGCGACGGCCTGAGCGATGCGCACGCAGCTGGGCAGGTGCAGAACGACGACACGCCCGATCAAGACGGGCGGAATGGTCCTGACCACCTCTCCGACGACGCGGCGGTCCGGGAGGTGGTGGCCGCGGCCCAGGGTGGTTTGCGCTACTCGACCGCAGATACGGTGCCCTGCGTCGACTGCTCGACGCTGGCGCCAGAGCTGACCGAGGCCTAGCTAGTGCTCTGATGCGAAAATTCAGGCGGTGCAGTGAACGCGACAGTGTGGCCGCACGGCGGCGGGGTTTGGCGGGGCGGACTCCCGCTCGGTGCGTAGGCCCCGAAGGTCAGGCTGCTGCTGGGCTCAGGGTGACGTTGTGACCGAGCGCCAAGAGTTGACGGACGAGGTCGCGGGTGCGTCGCTCGGTGTTGACGCGGCGTTCGTAGAAGTCGGCGCCGAGGTCTTCGAAGCGGGCGGTTGGTT
>JAKAWM010000221.1 GCA_021827285.1 Actinomycetes bacterium
GAGCCGGAACTCTGTGCTCAAGCGTTCGCGCTCTGCCAGCTCCGCCATAGCCTCATCGTCTGACGGTATTCTGCGCTCGTCCGCCCAGCCGGGTGAGTTGTGTGTCCGTGCAGGGGGAGGCCACGCGGCCGTGGCTGCGCCAACAATGTCGAACAAAGGGTCGGCACAGTCGAGGTCGTAGTTCGACAGCGCCCGCTGATGGGCCGCCGTTTTGCACAAGCCCCCTTCGCGCCGACGGTACCAGCGGACGGCGCTCATGTCGGCATCAATGAGGCATGGTGACGAGCCAGAGGGTGACGAGCCAGAGGGGAGACCGTTCTCCGCGGCGAGGGCAAGCCGCCGGGACATCTGTCCGAAAGGACCCGTCCACGGCCCACAGGCATCCACAAGAGTACGCCAGATGCTAGAGGTCGTCGGCTCGAGCGGCCCCGCGCGTCTTGCCCCCCCAGCTTTACGGCTCCTAGCCTGTCGCGGACGATGTTCAATTTCTACGAGAGCGAGCCGTTTGGCCCGCTCGGCGACGTAGGACACCACTGTGCGGCGAACGTCGCCGTCCTGGCGAAAGTCCAGTTCGGATAATCGGCTTGTGTTGGAGAGGTATTCTCGCACCAACAGGCCCCCCTGATAAGCAAAGGCGCGAGGGAGCCAGTCGCCCATGCGTAGGTGTACCTTGAGGGAGTGCACCCCAAAGTACCCAGTCCCCACTCCCTGTACGAGCAACTCGCAGACCACGACGGCTGAGCAGTCCCGGACGGCAAAAGTCGCCACCACATGGCGGCTTGTATGCCCTCGGTCTGCTGGGGACAGTGGGTCCCCTCGTACGGACAAGCAACGTTCGATGGTGAGCACCTGGCCATGCTCGGTGACGACATCTTGGCCTGGTAACGCCTCATTGAATAGCTCGCGCAGTGCCTCAGGTTGCAACCGGCGGACCACATGCCAGTCCTCCCAGGCGAGAGTGACGGTGCTCGAGATCCCCGGGTAATTGGGCGGAGGACCGCTTCCATCGCTCGCTGGCAGGAGCGCTACCAACGGCACACTGGCCGGAAGGCGACGGCGCAGGAGTTCGGCCACCTCCTTGATGGTGTGGCCCGTGGCCGGCGGGTCGTCCACGATGACCAGTACCCTTCCCTCGGTGCCCGCACGGTGGATCTGTCTGGAAGTCCAGGTGTCCAAGGTCGCGCCAGGACGCAGCGTGACCCATGCCACCTTACTGTTGCCAGCGTGACGCAGGCTGGCAACGACAAGTGGTGCCAGATAACAGCCTGACGTTCTCACCCCGATCACCAGTGCGCCACGTTCTGCAGCCGCGGGTACTTCGGCTACCAAGCGGGACGCCAGAGCCTCGAAATCTTCGGGGGACAGGTCCATGCTCCGGAAGCACGTCGGTAGGCGAGCATGCTGCCGGGCCAACCACCGTAAGTGAACCCACGCCTGTACTCCGCTGCCGGCTAGGCCCTCTGAAGCCTTGGGTAAGGCACTGATGAACTCGCTGCTTATAGTAGCCCCTTTGCTGGAAACGCCGTCGGCCAAAAGGTCGATCAGAGCCCGCAGCCCCTTGCTGGGCGGCACCCCTAGCATGCGCAGCGGTGCAGGTAGGGCATCAGCTTCGCACTGGTAGACGGCGCATGCTAGGAGGAAGGAGTCGAGCGCCGCGTCTTGAACTGCGTTTGCCCGGCCTTCGGCCAACGAGTCGAGGAGGTGCTGCAGCCAGGCTCGCAACTTTGGGTAAGACATTCGCAGATCGAGAGGGGGCCAACGCCATTGTTTTCCTAGGCCGTCATCGACGAGGGCTGGGGGAACGAGGCGCGCACAAATGTGAGCTGACGACTGGACGGGTAGTTCTTGGGGCCGAGCTTCTCTGGCCATGTCATGCAGTTTGTGCAGGCTTTAGCGCTTCCTGGGCCTTGGCTTCCGCCAACCAGGCAGCGTGCAAGGCCGCAATGCTCAACGCGCTCGGGGACTCGCGCAGCCATTCCGCTCGTAGCGCTTCCGGGTCGACCAGTTGCTCGTCGAGCCCGTTGCCACTCCAGCGGCTAGCGAAATCGCGCGTGTGCTGAGCGAACCAGGCGCGGTTGAAGAAAGCCTTGGAACGTCGCGAAAAGACGTCGTCGGGGAGCAGCCCGGCGAAGTTCGCCCGAAGCGCCGCGGTCCGGCTGGAGTAGCCGAGGAACGGGCCTGCCTTGCCGAGTGCCGCAAGGAAGGAGGTGTCGAGGAACGGGACTATCCGCTCTACCTCTGAGGCTGCAGCCAGCCGGGACGCGTTTCGGACAAACATTGTCTCGGAACGTAGGCCCCGTTGCCAGAACAGGCCCGCACGCCATCTCAGAGGCTCAGCGAGTTGTTGCTGTAAAAAGAGTTCTTTGGCCATCGCCAAGGCATCAGGTCGCAACCAAGGCAACAGCGACCACTCGCGGTAACGGCTGCGTAAGAGTAGTTCTCTCGCCGGTCGCGGTGCCAGGGCCATCGCGCCGTGCTTGAGCGCGGAAAGTTGTAGATCTCGCTCGTAAATTAAGTGCGCCACGGGCGTGGGTCGGCGCGGGCCGAACATCTCATCCCCCCCCTCACCGCTCACCAGTGCGCCACCGCGGGCGAGGCGCAAGAAGGGCCACATCGACCACAGCATAGGAGGCCACACCACGCCACATCGCGGGAGGAAGCGCTGAGCGATCGGGCCAACAGCGTCCAACTCCGAGTCGAAATCGAGGCGTACCCAATCGGCCACACCCAAGTACCTGACCACCAGTTCCTGCCACTCGTCTTCAAGCGTCTCTGTTAGTCCCGGGTGGCGCTTGGTTACAGCGATGGGCTGCGCTAGGCCTTCGCGACGAGCAGTAGCCATCGCCACGGCTAACAAAAGGGAGGAGTCTCGACCACCGGAAAACTCGATAATACAGGGACTCCTGGTGAGCGCAGGCAACAGTAGCCGCGCCAACGTCTCCCGGACACCTCTACGGGCGGCTCGCCCTGAGGTCCCAGGGAGTGCAAGGCCCTCCGGTCCGCTGACGAAGCCGGCGGCTATTTCTAGCGGTGACATCGTTTCCAACGCGCTCAGCTTCAGGTCAGCGGGCACATCGAGAAGTTGCCCAACCTGGGGGGAACTCGCGCTCATCGGAGCGCCTGTTGGGCGGGGCCGCCAGCGCGGTCGATGGCCTCAAACAGTTGCTCGGGGTAGAGGGGCGAGAAGGGCGTCCCCCACGGTACCATCAAGCGCAGGATGGGCGTTCGCGCGGCCAGCCCGACGATGCCCTCAAAGAAGCGTCGCTGTTGATCGGGGTCCACCCATCCTGTGATCCGTGCCGCGGATGCCAGAGCGCGAACTGCTGGCGCGCCTCGAAGGTACTCGGCCCTCATACTCTTGCCCTCGCCCTCTCGCTCCGGTAACACCAAACATGAGAGTGTTGTGGGTGTCTCGAAGTAACTCGGTGGAGTGAAGGCAATGCGCCCGTCGCAGGTCGGGTGGGAGCGAACATGGGGTGGGAATAGCGTGAGGATCGCTGCTGTAGCTGGGCGCAGCCGGAGTTCAGGGCCCGGGCCTGTGCCGATCGCTCGCCAGTCGGCCCCGAAGGACACGAAGTCGTCGGCGAACAACGAGGCGCCCCCAGCGCACAGCAGGGCTGCCAGGGACGTCTTGCCGCTGTTAGGCCGGCCGGCGATGGCGACCGCCCGGCCATCGCTCACCACAGCGGAAGCGTGCAGCACGAAGCGCCCTCGAAGGCTGAGCACAAATGCAAGCACCAGGGTCGACAGGAGTGCTTGAGCCCATTCCTGCCTACCGTCTGGCCCCAGGCTGCACACAATGTGGGACGCGGTATTATCGATGGCGAAGTCGGCAAGCCCGTGTAAGCGGAGCACATAGCCGCCTCGGGTGCGTACGAGCGTGTAGAGCCGGCTGCCACCAGGACCTGACCTGGAGGCCATGATCTCACCTTCGGGAGGCGACATCATGGGCATTAAAGTGCGTACGTCCCAATGTACAAAAAGGTCAACATCGCCGGGCGACTCGGCACGCAACGGTAAGCCAAAGGGCACGACATCGCTAAGGATGTTGAGCCCATACCGCCGGTACCAACGAGAGCCACCGCTCACGCCGTTCGTTGGGCCATTCACGTCGCGCGCTTCCTCCGGTAATACGTTCCGCCGCAAGGTAAAAAAAGGGGAACTTTGACAGCAAGAACTGCGAGCGCTACGCAAGCTCACGGCACTGGCCTCCACCAAAAAAGACTCGGCCGGCACCAGCGCACCGGCCGAGTTCTGGGAGCGAAGTAGTCTTTCCGCAGTATTAAGAGCTCAACCTATCGACGTGCCGGAGCAATTCGGCGTACTAATGACAGTGTCAGCCTTGCTGGAAGGGTACGAACCAGCCGTTAGTGCCGTGAGGCTTCCTTCACTGCGGAGAAGGGGTGCTTCATAGGTGTTATGTTCCATAGGGAAAGAGGTTACCGCCAATAGTGGTCCTGTCAAGCTGAGCTTCCTCGAAGGGCACGCTCCGAAGATGGAATCCCGCCCAGCGTGGTCGTCGCACCGGACTGAGAGTGCGCAGCAGTCTCAGTCCGGTAGCCGCACCGTGGCGGTGACGTGCCAGAGCTCCTATTGCCGCGTCTAGCTCCCATGTCTTGGGTGTTACGAACCGCCTCGTCTCCCCGGTCGCCCACCAGGGCTTTCTTTGGCCAGGGAGATTCTATGTTCGGTACTGAGAGAGGGCTCAGTCGCGCGGTGGGAGGCGATGCAGTTCAAGGTAGGTTGCCTCAGACTCGCGAGAGGTGCCGTCGACCCAGGCGTGTGCGGGCCCGCTCTCGAAACCGTCCCCGAGCACCCCGATAATCACGTCGCGCTTGATGCCCTGCGAGGCGAGCCATGCTTGTTCGACGAGCGCCCGCTCCAGGCAGGTAGGGTCCAGCCGGCGGAGCGCCGCCATTACGCCGCGCGTACCCTTGGCACCGAGCCGGGGTGGCGGGGGCACGCTTGCTTGGAGGCCGTGGCGTTTTAAGCGGTGCCGGACCAGGCGGACCGCCACTGCGGCCCACATCGCGCCGCGAAGGACGCTGGGGTGCCACCGGCACGCTGACCTGGGGAGCATCTTCATTGGGTAGTCGAGGAGGGGTTCGTCGTGGTGACCGGGGAACTGGTGCCTAACTTGAACGGGGTCGCGGCCGGGTGGGCGCCGTACACGTCGATCGCGTGGATCTCCATGGTGAGCGGTGTGGTGGTGGGCCAGAACGAAGGCACCCCGCCTCCGCTGTACCCCCCGTAGTTGGCCCCTTGGACCGTGACCCTCACCGCCCGGGCGCGCACGGGAGAGAACTGGACCAGGGTGGCACGCTGGTAGAACGAGCCCGTGACCGTCGCCACCTGGGCCCATTTGCCAGCGGGACCCTCCACCTCGACTGT
>JAKAWM010000222.1 GCA_021827285.1 Actinomycetes bacterium
TCTGAGGCTCACGACTCCCTCAACTTCGGGTTGAAGACCTCGTCCAGGCCGATATTGGAAATATACAGGGAGGCGACGATCAGGGTCATGGCTGCACCTGGCGGTATGAACCACCACCATGCCTTAAAGTTCAAGGCCGACCAAATCATAGCGCTGTTCATCATGTCGCCGAGCGAAACGACGTTGGCGGGCCCGAGCCCCAGGAAGTCGTAGCTGACCGAGATCAACATGGCACCCGCAAATAGGAGGACGAACACCAAAAAAAGGTAAGACGCCATATTGGGGGCGATGTCCTTTATAACGATGCTCGGTCCCCGTTTTCCAGAGAGGCGGGCCAAGTCAACAAAGTCCCGCTCCCGCAAGGCAAAGGTCTGCGCCCTGACCGCCCTGGCCACCCACGGCCAGCTGGTCGCTCCGATGAAGAGCCCCTCGAACCACACATTGCGCCAGCCCGGAGGGGCGAACGCCAGTACCACTATCAGGAGCACCAAGGCGGGCATGGTGATCCAGATGTTCGTGAAGAGCTGCAGGACTTCGTCCAGCCAACCACCCCGCCACCCAGCGCTGAACCCGAGCGTCAACCCGATGACGCCGGCGACCAAGGCGCCCAAGAACCCCACCATGTACGTCTCGCGCAACGAGCCCAGCATGATCGAAAGCACGTCGCCGCCGAAGTAGGTCATGCCGAGGAGGTGATGCACGGACGGGTGCGAGGTAAGCCCCGAGGCGCAGAAAAAGGCTGTGCACTGGTCTTTCAGGGGCACACCGGCGGGAGAAGAATCCCCGGCCGATGTGTACGGGGCGACCAAAGGGCCGAAGATGGCCGCCAGCACGAAGACCAGCTCGACGGAAAGGCCGAACATGAGTTTCCTGTTGCGCACGATGTAGTGGAGGAATTCGCCCCGCTTACGGCCCGCCATTATCACAGACGCTCCCGCGGCCAGGCTCGGCGACACAGCCGCGGCGGCAGCTGGCCGCCCTACCGAGACACCTTCGTCGAGCAACTCGTTCGGGCTGTGGGCCGCCGTCGCGCCAACCTGTTGGGCATTGCCCGCGTCATCGGTCGATGGCGCGCTCGGCGCGAGCTCGGTGTCGTCGGTCCCTTTTGCCCCGGGGGAAGGACCGGTACCGACGCTCATGCCTGCGCCCCTTGCATGGCGAGGCGTGTCCTCGGGTCGATGACAATGTAGGCGATATCGATCAAAAAGTTAGCGATCAGGACTCCGATTATTATGAACAGAAAGATCCCCATCAAGAGGAAATAGTCCTTAGCATCGGTGGCCTGTATGAGGAGGTGCCCGAGCCCTGGGTACTGGAACACTTCCTCGGTCACGACATTACCCCCGATCACTGTCCCTAACTGGATAGCAACACCAGAGAGCTGCGGTAGCGACGCGTTGCGGTAGGCGTAGCGTCGTACGAGCCGCTGGGAGGCACCGAGGGAGCGCAGGTAGCGGGAGTAGTCCGTCTCGAGCTCGTAGATGACCAGGCTGCGCATACCAATCGCCCAGCCCCCAAAGCTCACCAGGAAAATCGTCACGAACGGCAAGAACCAGTGGTACATGACGCTCCAGATGAAGTGCCAGTTTGACCAACTGGGCAACATGTCCTGGGCGTAACCATTGCCGATAGGGAACCAGCGTGCCACGGCTCCGAGGTAGAAGGCGGCGGCCATGGCCAACCAGGGGTAAGGCGAAGCCTGGAAAATGTACCCGAAAGGCAGGACCGTGTTGTCAAGGGCCTTGCGCCTAGCGGCCATCGCCCCGATCCGGTTACCAATTACATAAGCGAGCACGATCGCCGGCACGAGCAAGATCAGCGTGTAGATGGCCGCGCCCCTTATGACGCTGGTCACCGGAAGCCCCGCTTGGGACAGGCTTATGCCCATGTGGCCATGGACCACACCGAGCCAGAAGTGCCAGTACTGGTCCCATAATGGGACGTTCAGCCCGAAAGCCTTGCGGAACTCGCCCACGATGCTGGCGTATTGTTGAGCCGTCACGTTACCGCTGATGGAGTTCTGCACAAAGGCCTGGACGGGATCTCCGGGCATGAGGCGGGGGACCAAGAAATCGAGTGTGCCCGCGAACCAAAAGGCCAGTATGTAGATCCCGATCTTCCTGGCAAAATAGCGCCTCACTCACCCTCCCTTGCTCGTGACATCGCTCTAAGCGCTTAGAGCTGCTGGTCCCATGGCCTCTAAAAGCCAACGGGCCCACCGTTCAGTCTAGAACGGCGGGCCCTTCGGCACTGTAACGACTTATCTAGTTACTTTGGGTACTATGCGGCAGGCCGCAGGGCGGCCAGGGCGTAGACCGTGGTCATGCCACCCAGCCAGGCACCGCTCCACATGACTGGCGTGTTCTGGTCGTTGGGGTTGTCCTGGGAGGGATAGTTCTTCCAGTAGGTGCTGTTGCCCTGGAACCAGGCCCCGTTGTACCACAGGGGGATCTCTGGCAGCGCCTGGAGGAACCGGGTCTCGAGCTGGCTGTAGATGCTCTTGAGAGCAGCGGTGTTCGAAAGGGGCGTTACGGCCGCCTTCTTCACAAGTGAGAAGGCCGTGGGATCGCTATAGCGCTCCAGGTTGAGGCCGGCGGCCTCCTCGTTGCTCTTGCCACCGATCGGCAGGGAGTAAACCCGGTTGAAGTAGCTCCACGGAGTGGAGTCCGGGCCAGCGTTGTTGTCGATGATCATGTCGAACGAGGTGTAGCTCGAGGAACCTAGCCCGGTCAGGGTGATGACGCCACTGACTTTGGGGTAGATCGGCGTCACCTTGATGCCGATGCTCCTCAGTTGAGCGGCGATGACCTGGATGGCAGCCATCCAGTCGGTCCATCCGTTGGGGACGGCGAGCGTGAGGCTCTGGCCCTTGTACCCGGACTTGGCCAGATCAGCCTTGGCCGCGGAGGGGTTGTAGGTAAAGCCGTACTTGGACACGACGCCCTTGTCGACGTAGCCGCTGAGGTTGGGCAGGAGCCCAGTCGGGTCGGACTGCGCAACGATGTTGGCATAAACACCCTGGACTACGCCCTGGGGGTTGACGGCAGCGGCAACGGCACGGCGGAACCACACGTTGCTCATTGGAGCCTTCTGCGTGTTCATCTCCAGCCACGCGGTGTTGGCCGACAACATGTAGGGGGCCTTCGGGTAGTACATCTTGATCTGCTTGTAACCACCCGCGTTGGCGAGGGTGTTGATCCCGGGGAGGAAGTTGTTGCTCCAGTCGTAGTTGCCCTGGAGGAAGTTGGTCAGGCCCACATTGTTGGACCAGTTGACCACGTCGCAGAGGTACTTGAAGTGGAAGGACAGGCCGAGTTGGCCGATGCCCCACCAGTTGGGGTTGTCCTGGAAGCAGGTCTGCTGGGTGCTGCTGTTCCAGACCTGACCAGGCACGAGGGTCATGGGGCCGCTGGTGACCGGGTTCTGGTTGGTGCCGCTCACCTGCTCGGTAGCTGACATCTTGGACCACGAGGCCTCGGGCACGATGAACCCGCCGTTGTTCCCCCATAGGAAGTCCTGCCAGGCAGTGTAGGGGGGCGGGGTGGAGAACTTGACCGTGACCGTGTTACCGGACGCGGTGGCACCCAACAGGCCCTCCTGGACCAGGCCGCTATAAGGCACAGCCGGGTTGGTCTTGGCCAGGTTGATCGTGTAAGCGACGTCGGCACCGGTCAACGCAGACCCATCGCTCCACTTGACGCCGTTGCGTACGTGGATCGTGTAGCTGCTCCCGCTCCAGGAACCGCTCGTGGCCAACCACGGGATGTACTTGTTGTGGATCGGGTCGTACTTGAAGAGCGGCTCGTACAGCAGCCCGCTGGTCCCCGTGTCCCAGGCACCCTGGTCCATTGGGTTGAAGTTGCCGGGCGAACCCCACAAAGTCCCGCTGGTGTAGAGCGTCTCATTGCGAGGGAAGGTGATGGCCGAGGGTGTCTTGGACGCCCCGGCGGGCGTGAAGCTCAGCAGCGGTAGCGCCAGGGCAGCCGCTGTGAAAGCGGTTCCAAGGCGGAACGCCAGCTTCGTCTTGCTAGTCACCATATTGTTACCTGCTCCTTATCTTGCTAACTGGCCCTAAGTGGACCTCTGGCACTCAGCCCTCTCGGGCCAGTGGCCTTGTCTCCAGACGGCAATGGTATTGCGATTTGGGAGGGTCGAGGCCCGGCCGGTGACGTCGGGCCGCACGCGTTGAGCAGATACAGGGAACGACGTTCGAGGACCTCATCGGTGCCTCCCAGCCACCGCTAGAGCCCATCGCACCCCTCTGTGCAGCTCCTTCGCTTATCCGGATCAGACCGAATAGCCCGGAGGCTAAGCACGCCAGCGACGCTAGTCAAGTCACCCCTTCCCACCTGCGGCCCTGTCCTCGACAAGCTCTGCGGCCGGCCGCCGCTGGCTGGCTGAGCCCATCCGGTGCGACGTAGGCGTCACCTTTCGGCCCGCCCCACGTCGACGGCTCCCAGGCACCAAGGGGCCACGCTGAGCGGCCGCGAACCTACCCTGAGCCGCCTCGTTGCCGGCCCGGCTCGGCCTGAGGCCCCCACTGGTTGTCGCCCTGGCGTTTGAGGTGAAGACCCGTCGGGCCCAGCAAGGCGGCGGGGGCGATGGCATCGTCCCCGAAGCGGGCACGCACCGAGTCCAGCGCAGCCGTGGCCCGGCCCCATCCCTCCTCACCGCTCGGCCCGGCTGTCAAATCCAGCTCCAACTGGTAGCCAGGTGCCGTCTCGATAGGGACCAACCCGGATGCGCTGACCCCGAGCAGCCGGACACCTGAGGACAAGTCCAAGGCAGCCAGCATGGCCCTGGCTTGGCGGGCGAGCATCGGACCGCTCGTCTGGGGGACGGGGAAGGTGTGGCTGCGAGTCAGCGTGGTGAAGTCCCCGTAGCGCACCTTCAAGGTGACGGTGCGAAACGCGGACCCGTTGTGCCTGACCCGGCTCGCCACGGCGTCAGCCATGCGGCCCACCCGGTTTTGCATCTCTCCTGGCTCGAAGAGATCCCTCGGGTAAGTCTCCTCGTGGCCAATCGATTTAGTGGGGCGGCTTGGCTCCACGAGACGGGGGTCCCTACCCCAAGACAGCTCGTGAAGAAGGTGGCCCCCGGCCCTGCCCAGCGCCGACTCGAGGGTCTCGGCCGGGAGTGCCGCCACTTGCCGGACCGTGGTCACGCCCAGCTTGCCTAGCCGTGCTGCACTTGCCGGTCCTACCCCCCACAGCGCGTTTACGGGTAGCGGCCAGATGAACTCGAGCACCTGGTCCTCGGCCACGACAATTACACCGGGGCCCGGCCGCGGCCCCGCCGCTGACGCCGTGGGCTTGGCGGACTTGGACGCCAGCTTGGCTACCAGCTTGTTCGGTGGGAGTGG
>JAKAWM010000223.1 GCA_021827285.1 Actinomycetes bacterium
AATATGTTGCTCTTTACAGCTGGGATCCACGCGGTGCCAGAGACGTATTACGATGCAGCGCGCGTCGACGGAGCCTCGAGGTGGAGGACCTTCCGCAGTGTGACGGTGCCCCTCATCTCGCCCTCGCTGTTCTTTGGGCTTGTCATGACGGTGATCTCGTCGTTCCAGATATTCGCGCAAGCCTACGTACTGACCGATGGGGGACCAGGGACAAGTAGCACGACGATCGTACTCTGGCTGTTCGAAAAAGGTTTTAATGACTATGCCTTGGGCTATGCATCAGCCATTGCATGGGTCTTGTTTGTGATAATAATCATCTTCACTATGATCCAGCTTTGGCTGCAACGGCGCTGGGTGCACTACGAAGTATGAGCGCCAGCGTTGTTAGCCGGGTGCCGTCGAGGGGCGGGGTGCCGACGTGGCGCAAACGGTCGTTGTGGCGACGGGCGAGCTCGGATTTTGGGCTCACTGTAGCCGTGGTGCTTGTGGTCCTGCCCATCGCCTGGGGGATCATCACGGCTTTGAAGCCAGAGGCGGACGCTTTTGACAACAGCCTAACCAGTTTGGCGCACGCCACGCAGATCCATAACTTTGTGGCTGCTTGGGACTACGGCCCGTTCGGGGGCTTCTTGGTGAACGGTCTTATCGTGGCCACTGCAGGAACATTTATAACAGTGGCAACGTCGTTGATGTCAGGCTACGGGTTCGCTCGACTGCACTTCCGCGGCCGCGACGCGCTGTTCTTCGTGTACGTTGCCACACTGATTGTGCCTCAAGAGGTCTTGGTGGTGCCGATGTACCTGTTCATGCGGGACATAGGCTGGATCAATAGCTACGAGGCGCTTATTGTGCCCTGGGCCTTCAGCGCTTTCGGCGTGTTCCTGATGCGGCAGTTCTTCCGTACCATCCCGGTGGAGCTCGAGGAGGCGGCGAAGGTGGATGGCGCGCGCCACTTCTATATTTTTAGAAGAGTTATGGTGCCGATGGTGCGCCCCGCCATGGGGATCCTCGGCCTCTTTACCTTCATCAGTTACTGGAACAGTTTTTTGTGGCCCATAATTATCATCAACACCAAGAGCCGCGCCACCGTACCGCTAGGCTTAGAGTACTTCCTGACTCAACAGGGCGACATATGGAACCTGTTGATGGCCGCGGCAACGATCTCGATCTTGCCAGGGATAATATTGGCTGTGCTGCTTCAGAGATGGCTTTCCCAGGGTATTTCTTTGTCCGGACTGGGAGGGCGGTAGGGGACCGCGGAGATGTCGCTCCGTGTTGATTACATGACACTGGAGAGGGTGAAGACATCTTCTGCAATGCAACCAAGGATCGGACTCGACAGGGCGTCGCTCAGTGCGGGCGGCTGGCGTGCGCACGGGAGAGCGACGAGGTCCACGGCTTTCCTAGAAGAAGCTGGTCAGCGTGCGTAAGGGGCCCGGCAAGATCCGGGCAGTTTGCTTGGTGGATCTGGAAGACCTACGGTGCTATTTGACGGGCGCCTTGCTGATTTCATCTCCCGGCTGGCCAGGGGAAGCTGATCAAGGTGACCGCCCGCCTGGCACACCCGGGGGTCTACAGCAACTGGGCCGCAACCGCCCCCGGGCCCCGGGTTTGGGCCAACCGGCTGGCACCCGAGGTTGTCCGCCGCGTCGCCGACGAGATCTTGGTCGCACCGAGTCGCAACTTTGGCGCCGGCCAAGGCGCTGAGGCCTGGACGGCACCCAGTTAAGGCGACGCTGGAGCAGCTCGGTCTGATAGGCGAGGAAGTCTCCTACTCGGTTGGCTACGGCCCCCCACCCGGGCTTGGGTGATCAAGGCTGCCAGTGCCGACGGCCCGCTGCCGGGTGTGCTTGCGCCGCACAGCCACGACTGGTTCAAGTACAGCTCTGCGCCCGGCCGCTCCAAATTCTGATACGTTGATGTATTAGATACGGCAATGTATCGAATGGCCGCGACAACGCCGGCCCAACAAGGAGGTGCCTGCTGTGGCGAAGTGGCTCTACAAGGTGGGGCAGGCTTGCGCTCGCCGCCCGAAGTCCGTCATCGCCTTATGGCTGGCGTTGCTAGCCGTGGCGGTCGCCGGCGTGGCTGGCTCCGGTGCCAAGACCAACAACCAGTTCACGATCCCAGGCACCGAAGCGCAGCAAGCGCTTGATCTCATTTCCAAGGCCTTCCCCGCGGCCAGCGGCAGCTCCGCCCAGATCGTGTTCGTAGCCCCCAAGGGTGAGCTGGTCACCTCCCCGGCCGCCGAACAGGAGATCAGCCGGATCCTTCGGGCCGCTGAAAAGGCGCCGCAGGTGGTCGGCGTGGTCAGCCCGTTCAGCGCACACCTGGTTGCACGTGACGGTCGAGTGGCGCTCGCCCAGGTCATCTATCCGGTCACACGCATGGACCTTCGCTCCGGCACGACCACGGCGCTACAGGAGCGGGTGATCAGCGCCAGTGCCGGCGGCAACCTTCAGGTCGTGCTGGGCGGCAACGCCTACGGCACGACCGGCGTCCAGATCGGGGCGGACGAGGCCTTCGGGGTGATCGTGGCACTAATAGTCCTGCTCGTGGCCTTCGGCTCGGCCCTGGCGGCTGGGATGACCGTCGTGAGCGCTCTGCTCGGCGTCGGCATCGGGCTCTCGACCCTGCTCTCGCTCACCAAAGTGGTCACCATCTCCTCCACCGCCCCGACCCTTGCCCTGATGATCGGGCTGGCTGTGGGCATGGACTACACGCTGTTCATAGTTTCCCGGCACCGGGCGCAGCTGGCCTCCGGCCTCTCGGTCCAAGAGTCCATCGGGCTTTCCATAGCCAAGTCGGGGACCGCCGTGACGTTCGCAGGCGCCACCGTCATAATCGCCATGGCCGGCCTGTCTGTCGTCGGCATCCCCTTCCTCACCGTGATGGGCCTGGCGGCGTCGTTGACAGTCCTGATCGCCGTCCTCATCGCCTTGACCCTGTTACCTGCCCTCCTCAGCACCTTCGGCGAAAGGATGCGCCCGAAGCCGGGTTCGCGGGCCGTCCGGGCCGTCGCCAGGGCGGAGGCTCCGGGGACCGGGCGCTTGTCATGGGCGAGGCTCGTGGTAGCCAAACCGGCCCTCACCATTGTCTTGGTCGTTGTGGGCCTTCTCGTGCTGGCCTTCCCGGCCCGTGACCTCAGCCTGGCCATGCCGGACAACGGCAGTTCGCCCATAGGGTCCAGCGAGCGGGTGACCTACGACCTGGTTTCGCGCTACTTCGGCCCCGGGTTCAACGGCCCGCTTGTTCTCTTGGTCCAGCCCAGAGGTTCGCCCAGCGATAGCGGCCTCCTCATGGCAGCAGCCGAGGTCAGAGCCGAAGCTCTCCGGATGCCGGGCGTGCTGGCCGCTTCGGCTCCCCAGTTGAACGCCAAAGCGACCCTGGCCGTAGTCGACGTCATCCCCCGCACGGGCCCAACCTCGGATGTCACCAAGCAACTCGTCAAATCCCTCCGCGCACAGGAGCCCGAGCTCGACGCTCGCACCGGCTCCATCGTCCGGGTCACGGGGATGACCGCATTGGGGATCGACGTGTCCAACCGGCTCGGCAACGCGCTGGCCCCATTTGCCGCCGTGGTGGTGGGCCTGGCCCTCATCATCTTGCTGTTGGTGTTCCGTTCCATAGCCGTGCCCGTGAAGGCCGCCGTGGGCTTTCTCCTTTCGGTGGCCGCCGCTTTGGGGATCGTGACCGCGATCTTCCAGTGGGGATGGCTCCGCGGGCTTTTCGGCGTCCAGTCCGTCGGGCCGGTGGTCAGCTTCCTGCCCATCGTCCTTGTTGCCGTACTCTTTGGCCTGGCCATGGATTACGAAGTGTTCCTCGTCTCCCGAGTGCGGGAGGACTACGTGATCGGCAGCTCTGACGCGCGTGTCTCCGTCTTGACGGGCTATCACCACGCTTCTCGCGTCGTAGTCGCCGCCGCGCTGGTGATGTTCTCGGTGTTCGCCAGCTTTGGCACTACGAGCGACTCCATCGTGAAGCCGATGGCCGTTGCAGCGGCCGTGGGGGTGCTTGCCGATGCGTTCGTGGTGCGCATGACCCTCGTCCCGGCCGTCCTCGCCCTGCTAGGGCGGCGCGCCTGGTGGTTGCCCCGCTGGCTCGACCGGTTGCTCCCGCATGCCGACATAGAAGGCAGCTCGCTGGTCCTGGGCAACTCACCCCTCGTTGGCACCGAGCCGGGCGCCACCCCGGCAGCCCGTTCATACCAGGCGACCGGGACGGACCTTCCTTGAGCTCCGAGAGCCCTGGCCCAGCGGCCGCGTTCGCCTCAGTTGCGGTTGGCGAATTCGGCGATGACCTCACCCCCACGGGAAGGCGCGTCACCCGCCGACGCCAGCGGACGCGCGAACGCCTGATGGAGGCAGGGTTCGAGGTTTTTGCCGAACGAGGCCTCTCCGCCACCATTGAGGAAGTCTGCGAGCGGGCGGGGTACACGCGCGGAGCCTTCTATTCCAATTTCCGCACGACAGAGGAATTGTTCTTTGCCCTCTACGAGCGCCTGGCCGCCGCGACCTTGGCGCGCGCCAGAGAGGCCGTCTCCATGGCCCGAGATGCCGTCGGCCAGGCACAGTCGGGTGGCGACGTAGTCGAAGCGGCGGTGGAAGAATTCCTCTCCCTCGCCATGTCTCCAGACGACCGGTCATGGTGGCTGTTGAGCTCCGAGTACGCCCTGCACGCCGCCCGCGATCCCGAGTTTGCCGAGAGGTTGGCCGTCCTGCGTAAGCGGCTTCAGGACGAGCTGGACCATTTCATTGTTAGTGCCCTCGCGCAGGCCGGTCTGTCAGCGACTATCCAGCCCGAAAAGCTCAGCCGAGTGCTCACTGCATTGCACATGGGAGCCCTCTCCCAGAGCTTCGAAGACCCCGACGGCCCCACCTACCAGGAGCTCCTTCGCCTGGCCCTACCGTTTGTGATCCGCGGCTTGACGGAGCCGCGAAGTGGAGGATGGCACGAGCCAGGACAAGGCTGAGAACAGCCACCCGGACGGCCCGCGCCGGGCTTCGCTCCCGCCATGAGGCAGCTTGAACCACCTGTCCGGCCGCCCTAGGGTTGACCTGGTGGGGCGTTTTTTGGCGCTGCTTCGGGGCCCAGCCTCCCGATCGGGCGCGGGCCTGGCGTCCGCGCCCCACCGCCTACGGGCAGCGGCTCTTGTGGCCGCGGTGGCCTCGGCCTTTTCCGGGCTGGGGGCGTTAGCCACCACTGCTGCCGGCGCGGTGCCGACTATTGCTGGTGGCCTGATCGCCTTTCGCGATGCCCGGGGTATCGGCGTCGTCAACCCCCAAGACGGCCGTTCGCGCATGGTCTTGACCGTGCCGCTCGGGTGCAGCTCAGCCGCAGGGGGCG
>JAKAWM010000224.1 GCA_021827285.1 Actinomycetes bacterium
ACGGTCCCGCCGGGGCATCACCTCGCGCCCACCCGCCGGTGGGTGACGGGGCAGCCTGCTCGCTCGGCTGCGAGTCCCTCGGTGGCTCTGGTTGTGGGGTAGTGCCCCAACTCGGTCTATTGGGCATGTAGGGTTCCTCCTAAGCTGGGATTGGGCTTACGTTCGGCGAGGGCCTTCGCCATAGCGCGTGTGGCCATAACGACAGTTGCGCCACCAATGGCAGCGCCTAACCAGGGGCCCGCCACGCCATGGTCCCCGAAAAGGACGAACGTTTGCACCGCGAACGCCACGACAACCGCTCCGGCCGCCCCGGAGAAGGCTAGAGAAGCGAAACTGGCGCTGATGGCAGCCGCACCCGCCGAGAGGCCGGCGAGAAGGGGCAGGGCGAAGACGAGCACTTCGAGCAGTTGGGGCCAAGCCCCATTACCCAGGCCGGCGGCCTGAGCGGCCCGGAGGAAGGCGAAACCGGAGCGGGTCACCTCTCCAGTCCTTGCCCAGGGCGCGAAGACCGCCGCGCAACATGCCACGGCAGTTGACGCAGGAAGCGCGGCACGCCCGGACCCGTTCCTCACCCTCAACTTGTCGGCGCCGCTGCCCTCACCTTGAGCACCAGCTAGCCCCGCACCGTACGATCCTCGGTGCTACCAATACGCCATTGCCACGGTACTCTCGGGGCCGGTGCGGCGCTGAGCAAGTCGGGCTAAGAAGGAGCGCACATGACGGCCAAAGCCATGCCGGTCACCGAGGACGACGTTCGCAGCGCGGCCACACAGATCGCCGGCGTGGCCCATCGGACCCCGGTCGTGCGGTCGCGGACGCTGGACAGGCTCGTGGGCACCCGAGCCTTCCTGAAGTGCGAAAACCTGCAACGCGCGGGGGCCTTCAAGTTCCGGGGAGCCTACAATGCCGCTTCTCGTCTCTCGGCCGCGCAACTGGCCAGGGGGTTGGTCACCTACTCCTCCGGGAACCATGCCCAGGCCCTGGCCCTGGTTGCACGCGAACTAGGGACCACGGCCGTCATCGTCATGCCCGAGGACGCGCCACAATCGAAAGTCGACGCCGTCCGGGGCTACGGCGCAGAGGTCCTAACCTACGACCGCTACACGGGGGACCGGGTCGCGATCGGTGAGCAAATAGCGCGACAACGTGGCCTTACGCTCATTCCCCCCTACGAGCACCCCCATGTCATAGCCGGACAGGGCACGGCTGCGCTCGAACTCATGGAGGACGTGGCCGACCTCGACACTCTGTTGGTCCCCGTGGGTGGCGGCGGGCTGGTCGCAGGGTGCGCCACGATCGCCACGGCATTACGACCGGGCATTCGCGTCATCGGCGTTGAGCCCGAGACTGGGGACGACACCAAACGGTCTCTTGCGGCGGGGCACCGCGTTACCATCTCGGTGCCACGCACTATCGCCGACGGCCAGGCAGCTGAGACACCGGGAGAGCTGACCTTCTCGATCAACCAGCGGCTCCTCGACAGCGTCGAGCTCGTCAGCGACTCTGAGATCCGTGAGGCCATGCGATTTGCCTTCGACCGGCTGAAATTGGTTGTCGAACCTAGCGGGGCAACAGCCCTGGCCGCCCTGCTCGCCGCCCGGTTCGCCCACAAGCCGCAAAGGGCCGGCGTCATAATGAGCGGGGGCAACATCGACTCCCGTAGGTTCATCGAGGTGTTGACAACGTCATAGAGGGAGCCTGTGGGAAAAGCCCTTAGCCGGCCGGATTGGACGGAGGCCTGGCGGGGCCACCAGGGACGCCTAACCGGCCCCGCCAGGGCCGGGTCAGTCAGGAAACCGCGCTGGCGCTCAACTGTTTGTCGTCGTGGGTGGTGATGCTGAGCTTGCGCGGCTGGGCCGCTTCACTGACGGGGATGGTGAGCGTGAGGACCCCGTTCTTGTAATCGGCCTGGATATGGTCAGCGTCGAGCGTCTCCCCGAGGAACAACTGCCGCGAGAAGCTGCCCGCCGGTCGTTCGTTGACGATCATCTCGACCCCGTCGCCGTTGGCTGGGGCACGCTCGGCCTTGACTACCAGGACGTTTTGCTCCACGGTGACGTCGATCGAAGCGGGGTCGACGCCGGGGACGTCGAAGTGGACATAGAAGGCATTACCCTTCCGGTACGCATCGAGCGGCATCGCGCTCGGCCGGGCCGGCGTACCCAACATTTGCTGCGTGAGACGGTCCAATTCCCGGAACGGGTCAGTCCTCATCAACATGTTGCACTCCTCCTTCCATAGCACTGATAGAAACGCTGGGCCTGCGCCCACACCTCCCTGCACATCTCCTCCCAAGGATGGAAGTTAGGTGTTATTATACGGGACCATACAGAGATCTGCAAGAGGCAACTTAGATCATGGCAGCGGAGACTTCTAGCGATAGTGATGACATGTACCTCAGGTTGGGGGTGGTGCCAGAGGCCACCCAGGAGGAGATCGCCCACTCTTACCGGCGTCTTGCCCACCAGGCCCACCCTGATGCCCGACCCGGTGACCCAGATGCCGCCCGACGGTTCCGGGAGATCACTGAAGCCTATGAGGTCTTATCCGACCCCAAGCGCCGCGCCCAGTACGACAGGCAACGCCACCAGAGCCATGCCCACGGCGACGCCATCGCGAGTTCAGGCGGGGCCTGGGGCCGCGGTGGGCCCGCCAGGCCGGCAGGACGGGCCGAGGGGCCCCCGGCGGCTCCCGCCCCCGTCGCGCCCACCTGGCACCGCGCCGGTGCTCCCGTATATCTCGGCGGCCCAGGACACCGGCCTGCCCCGCTCTGGGTGGGGCCAGAACAGGTGGAGCGGGGCCAAACTGGGCCCGCGGTGCCAAAGGGCGGCTCTGACCACCACGATCTCCTCCTAGCCGAATTGACGCGTTTGTTCCTCGGCTATCTCGATGAGGAGTGGCCGTCCTGATGCAATGGCCCGATCTCGACCGCGGTGTCTTCGCCATTTCGGTAGCCGCCGAACTGTCAGGGCTCCACCCCCAGACCCTCCGGGTTTACGAGCGAGAAGGCTTGGTGGAGCCGGACCGCAGCGCCGGCGGTACCAGGCTGTACAGCGGGAGCGACGTCGAGCGCCTGCGCCAGATCGCCAAGCTGACGAGCGACGGGCTCAACCTGGCCGGAGTGAAGCTCGTGCTCGAGCTCCAAGAGGAAATCCGGCGTCTTCAAGCCGAAGTAGACCGGCTCAACCTGGAGGCGGACAGGCGCCAGAAATAAGTGTCGGCGCCGGCTGCGTACTATGCGAGAATAAAATGCCCGGTCTTGCGGCCCTCGGAGGGCTCATACGCGGGGTGGCCGCACCGACCAGGCATTTTCGAGTTTGGCCATCCCTTCTCGGAGGTTATGAGCCCACCGGAAAGCTAAGGTCAGGCTCGCACTCTGCGCTATGAAGGTTGCCATGAGCGGGCCAGGGTGGAGCGAGGTTAGCGGACGCGAAGCGTTCCGCCGCCTTTTCGCCCTCCTCGCCCAGACAGAGCGCCCACCAATTGTCGTTGCCACCGTCCCTTTCGGAGCCGAGCACGCCGGCATCGACGTCGACGCTCTCGCGAACGAGTTGGCCGGCGTCGGGGAACTGTTCGTGCTGGCAGCGTACGCCACGTTCTGGTTGACAGATGCGCTTGGCGACAAACGCCTGTCCGTTCACTCGGGCTGGACACGAGTGTACCCACCAGGCCAAGAGTGGCGGGAGAGGTCCTGGCTCGCCCCGAGCTTCCGCCCCGATCCCGAGGGCAGGTACGGGGCGCGCGAACAGATCGTCGGTGCCGTGCTCGCCTCCTCCTCCCGGCCCGGCGCGTTCGAGGCGCTCCCCGTACCCGCCGGTGGGGAGCCTGGGCACGCAACCGTAAAAGCCGTGATGTCACCGACACAGGTCCTGGTCGACGTGGGAGGCCGCCAAGCACTCATGCGGACACAACATCTCTGTCGCGGCGTCCCGGCCGAGCGCCTGGTGAGACCGGGCCAACAGTTCGACGGATGGTGGACAACGGTTGGGATCATGGGCGAGTTCTTCCCCGACCCCCCGGACAGGCACGCGCCAGAGAGGGCACGGGAATTCGTGGGCGACGGCGTCGTGACGTGCGTCTTGGTCGAGGAGGTGTCGAGCGACGCTATCCGCCTCCTCCTGCACCCCGACGTCCCGCTCACCTTGGTGCCCGATGGAAACGACCTGACGCTGCTCGCCACCGCTGGCGAGGTCGTCGTTGCCGAGGTCGTCCACCTGGACGACCGCTTCGTCGCCAGTTTCTCGGACGCGCCGCCCGCGCCCGCCATGTCAGTCCTGCCAGGAGGGCCCCCCTGGCTCCAGCCGGTGCCGGTAGCCAAAAAAAGCCGGCCGCCCATTCTGGTGGGCCAGGAGCGCCCGGGCGAACCCGGTCTCGGTGACCAGCCTGAAGGCGGCACCGGGGGGGCACAGGCCATGCCGCTTGCCGGCCAGGGTGAGCTGGCTGCCCTCGAAGAGGAGGTCACTCGGGCCCAACAAGCACTCGATGAGGCGCGGGCAAAAGTCCGCGAGCTGCAGGCCGAGCTCAGGCGCCGGCGCCGCCCTGCCCTGCCTCAGGTGTTCCGGGACCCGGAGCGCCAGCTGCGCTTCGAGCTCGACACGAGCTACTTGGTGCATGTCGACGAGGCTGACAGGCCAAGGTACCCCTGGCCGAAGCGCTACCTGATCAGCCCGGCCTTCGTGCCTAGCCTCGAGCGCCTCGTTGCCGACGGCGGCATAACCCGCGAGAAGGTGCTCGAAGTCTGCGTCGACGTCTTGTGCGGGCGCGCCAAGGACCGCCCCGCGCGCGCCATCAAGGAATGGCGCACTTCAAGGCAGGGCCCGCCGCTCGTCCGCAGGTATGACGGTGCGTCCGCTATGCGGGCGAGGCTCCAGAACTCTTCGCCGGCGGCTCGGAGGCTCAAGTACTGGTGCCTCCCGAGCGGTCACGTCGAACTGGACAGCGTCGGAGTACACGACGAAGACCTCGCGGACAGGTGAACGGGGGCCAAATGCCAAGTGACGCCGACGACGGGCGCTTACCTCAGCCAGCCCTACCGTCGGGCGGCTCGAGCTGGGCCACGAACTTGTAACGGTCCCCCCTGTAAAACGACGTCACCCACTCGATCGGGCGACCAGCGCGGTCACGGCTGTGACGCGAAAGTAGCATCAGGGGGTAGCCGACGGTGACTTCGAGCAACCCAGCCTCGAGCGGCGTGGCGGGAACGGTCTCAATGGTCTCCTCGGCCCGGGCGAGATGGACCCCATAGCGCTCGGAGAGAAGGGCATAAAGCGATACGGAGTCACCGAGGAGCCTGGCTAGACCGGGGAACCTGGCGGCTTCTAGGTGGGTGGTCTCGATTGCCATCG
>JAKAWM010000225.1 GCA_021827285.1 Actinomycetes bacterium
GCTCGTCCCATTTCGCCGGGCGAGCCAATCTAGCAGCGCCTGGCTCGGGGCCCAGTCGCGCCTGATGTGGCGGCCTATAACAAGTGGCCCTACAACATCGGCTCCGGCTTCGCGAAGGGCTGCAACGGCGCTGAAGATGTCGGCCCCGGATGTGAAGGTGTCGTCGAACAGCAGTACCCGGTCGCGACGGACAGCGCCGCTTACGGCGAAACGGCCTGGGTCGAGCAGACGCTCGCTGCGATGGACGTCGGTTGACGCGACCAGGACCTGTTTGTAGCTGTGCTCGAACACTCGCAGGCGCGACACGATGGCGGCTGGTGCGACTCTGCGTGCTGAGGGCACGCTAGTCACGTAATCCCACCCGCCGAGGCATCTTTCGTGGTTCGTCATGAAGACCGAGACGAGAGCTGCCAGGCGGAGCGCCATCCTGGCACGCACACCTGCGTCGCGGTCATCCTTATAGCCGCGAAGGTGCGCGTGCAGCAGCCCGAGGTGAAGGGACATCGCTATTGGCAGCACTTCAGGAACGTCTAGGCTAGTGCAGCGCCACGGGAGAAAGGGGCTTGGGACAGTCGACATCGAGCGTCACCTTCCCGAGATGACGCCCGCGACACGGGCTGCATGCCAGAAATATCTGTTGGGCCAGTCCCAACCGGACCGCTGACATACGCAGGCGAGCAACCTGTCGACGCGACGCTTCGCCCGGAGCGCCCGTGCTGTGGCCCTACAGCGGGTACCGTCCCCTAAATTACCGCCACCAGCGCTTCCGTGCAGGTCTTAGCTAGCTACGAAAAGCAGCACAAGCACTAAACCCGACTACACCGGACCGGTCGGCTCACCCCGCGGCGAGCCGACGAAAAGCGCGGCCGCCGCTTGCGCCGCAGGCACACCGGCACCAGCGCGAACATGGCGATGGCGAGGCCGCTTAGCGCGAGCAACTCTGGGTAGTCGCTGTACCCGTGGAAGCGGAACACAATGTGGTCCGTGCCTGCGGGCACATCGACAGCCACGAGCGCCGGTGCCACCATCCGGGTCGGTCGACGCCGGCCGTTCACCGTTGCGGTCCACCCGGGGTCATAGGAGGCGCTGAGCACTGCCACTCCGCGACGGCGCATCCTGACCGTCGCCGAGGCCTCGCCGTAGTCGAGGTCGGCGCGCTCGCCGCGGACCGTGCCGAGCGCGCCAGCCGAGGACTGGCGCGGCACTGGCGGTAAGCAACGTAACATCTCGGAGGCCGCGGGGAGAAAAGGCGCCGAGGTCCTACGGTGGGCTGTGAGTTGGCGCTCCCAAAAGGCAGGCGTTCCACGAGCGGACCGTTACAAGGCCAAGTTTGAGGAGGATTGGCGGGACCGAGCTAGTACAAGCATGCTGGCTTCAGAGGACTTTTGGGCTCCTTGTGCCCGGAGCCAGTTCACGAGAGCCTCCCTGGCTGCGTCGAGGCCACCCCCAACATCGAGGGGCCTGTTCGCCCCCCAATAAGGTGTGCCGTTGAGGTCGGCGCCGAGAGCACCGAAGTAGTGGGCCATGCGTAGCTGGCCGCCGTGGCGCCCGCCAGAACGGCTCAATGGAAGATGGACAAGGTCAAGCCTCGGCGCACATTCGCCGACCTTTTTTCTCTACGACCCGAACTGCCGCCATGGCCGAGCTAGTCGGGTCCTGGAGCCGCCGCCGCCACGAGCCCGAGGGCCTCGTCCCGGTCCCGGCAAGCGCGGAGGGCGACGATCCTCCCGTCGCGCACCGTGAGCACGTGGAAGTTCAGGTCGCCTGTCTGGCGTGCCCGGATGGCGTCGATACCCGGCGACCGGGTGACGACGAGGACGCGCTCTCCATTGGCGACCACTTCCTCGAGATCGGCTCGTAGCTTCCACCCGCTGTCCCGGCCCATCCAGTAGGCAAGCTGGGCACGGCCACGGCACACCGCTGGTTCGGGGTCGGGGACGCTCGGGTCGAGGAAGGTCCACTCCAGGTCCTCGGCCACGACGCTCAGGACAGCTGCGCTGTCGCCAGCGGCGAACGCCGCGTAGGCCTGACGGGCGACCTGCTCCGCATCGTCAACCATTGCTTCCTCCCTCCAGCTCAGGCTCGCACGAACGGGCGCCGCGGTGCTCGAGCCACTCGATCAGGTTGGAGCGCTGGGTGCCGCGGCTGCGGGCAGCGTCGAGCGGTGTCCCGTGCGAGTACTCGGGCACCCAGCCGAGGTCAGCGCCGAGGTTGAGCAGCCTCTCGGCCGCGCGTCGCTGACCGCCGGCGCAGGCGTGCCAGAAGGCCTGGGAGATGTCCTCCGGCGTGGCGACGGACTCCTCCGCCACTAGCTCCTCCAGTCGGTCGAGGAGACCCAGGGCGGCCGCTTCCCAGAGCCTGTCGACGGTGGCACCGCGAGCGACCAGCAGTCGGGCGACGTTCCAGCAGCCGTAACCGACCGCGTTCGCGAGCGGCGTGCCGATGGAGCCGTCGGGCATGTCGACCTTCGCCCCGGCGTCGATGAGGACGGCGGCCACGGCGTCGTCGTCGCTGCTCGCCGCCCAGTGCAGCGGCGTCTCGCCATGCTCGTCGTCGCCGCGATCGTCGACATCGGCCCCGGCGTCGATGAGCAGCCGGGCCGCTGCGGGTCCGTTGGGGAAGAAGCCGGGCCAGTCGGTGACGACGTGCAGCGGCGTCCGGCCTCCGGCGGCACCCCCAAGACGAGAGGATGCGAGACCTGGCTCTTCCTCGACGAGCTGTCGCAGTGCCTCGAGATCGCCGCTGTGGACCGCGGCGACCAGCGCGCTGGCGACCTCAGACGCCGTCATCGCCGGCAACCTTGTCCGGTCGGTTCTCGGCTATGGGTAGCTCGGCACAGCAACAAGGCTAGCGGTCGCATACCCGGAGACGCACCCCGCGCTCGACAGGGCACCCGCGGCCGGCGCATCGCATTTCCATGGGCGAAGCGTATACCCAGGCCAGTGGTCGCCGCTAGGAGGGCTTTGCGTGCTGCGTTTTCTCCGTCGGGCTCATGCCCAGGTGGTGCTTTCGGCGTGGCGTCACCCAACGGAAAAACGACGGTCCCGGGCGTTTGCACCAACAATCGGGCTCACACCCGCATTGGAACCTCGGCACGCCCTTCGCCTCTGCGGCCCGGGTAAGAAGTGCCGCACCAACGTACAGCGCGATGATTACGAGGAGCACCTTGCGCACGCCGCAAGCCTACTGCGGTGCCGAAGTAGGGCGACGGCCGTCATCATGAGGGGATGCCTGACCCTCACGCGTTCGGCCCGCATGTCACGGTCTTCCGCCGGCTCGGAGGGACGGCCGATGCACGAGCACATTACGGAACGCAAACCTCGCCCTCGGCGGAGTACCTGCTCAGGGGCCAGATCGACGGTTATCGGAGCAGCGGCCGTTTACCGCCTTTGGGGCCGTTGTCAGCCCATAACGTGCGAACCGAAAAGCGATACATAATAACGGCTTCCGCGACCCATGAGCCCACACCGAACGGCATTCCTGAAGGAGCTGTGGATGTCAAGAGGGTTTTAACCGAGAAGGCCATCTTTTTCCCGGCCGACGGCCGGGAACAGCCCTGGGAGGAGCACCGCGTAGGCGCGCTGAAAAAAGCCCCCACTACCTGGGGAGCTGATGGTCCCGGCTAGACCGTCGCCAGCCCGGCCGGTGGGACAGGCGGGGGCGGCCCGAGCACGCCGGCGCTGGGTGACCCTTGGGGGTGCCGTACCTGTGGGGCGCCGGCGTGCGTTCTCGTCGGGTCGGTGGGTTGACCGAGACGGGCCGCTAGGGGTCCCCGCCTGGCCCACGGGCGGCCGGCCGGGGGCAGGAGCGCCGCGGCGGCTGCACAGCTCGGGGAAGAAGCTGCTGTTAGTACGTCCTAATTGGAGACCTCCAAGTCGTGTGTTGGGTTGGGCACGGGACCGTCACCAGGCTCACAGATGTGAGCGAGCAAGCCGGGGCCCGGTTGCTGGGCATTCCTACGCCGCTCGAGGCGGCATGGTGGGGTACGGCCACGGCCAGGCGGGCTCAATCACATCCTCGACCACGCCCAAACTTGGGGGGTCATGCCGTTCGGCGAGCTCGCGTCCTGGCCGTGCCCGGGCCTTTTTCACCCCGCCTTGGCCAGGCAACGGACCTCGCCGTCCCTGAGCCCGTAATAGACGAGGTAGAGCAGTTTCCTCGCCGCCGCCACGCGGGCCACCTTGTTACCCTTGCGGGCGGCGATGCGTTGGTAGGAGCCTTTTATGGGCGCCCCGCCGTGGTAGCGGGCCACCGCTTCGACGGCGGCCCAGCGCACGAGCGTGGAGCCTTGCTTGGTGATACCGTAGCGGCGGACCTTGGTGTCTGACTCGTCGTGGCGGGGGGTGAGGCCGGCCCAGCAGGCCAACTTGTCGGGGGAGGAGAAGCGCGTAATGTCACCTATTTCTGCGACGAAGATCGCTGCCATGGTCCTGCCCACCCCGTCGATGGCCTGGACAGCCAGATAGCCCTTGTCGTCTTTTAGCAACTTGTGCACCTCGCGCTCGAAGACGGTGACCTCGTTGTCGAGGGCCTCTATCAGCTCCCGGAGCGAAGCGACCCTGAGGGCGTAGGCCCTGTCGAAGGCGACGTCGTCCAAGAAGCGCTGGCCCCCGGGGCCGAACATGTCGCCCAGTGGGGGCAGGACACCTTGTTTGGCCATAACCGCGTGCACTTGTGCTTTCAACCCCGAGCGCAGCGCTACCAATTTCGCCCTGTGGCGGACGAGCTCTCGTAGTTCGCGGACCTCGGGCGGCGCTACCCACGCCTCGGGTAAGCGGTGCATGCGCAGGCGGTCGACCAGGTCGGTGGCGTCTATCTCGTCGTTTTTCACCCGCCTCCCCTCCCAGCGGAGCCCCGAAGGGTGGGCCAGGTGGACGATTGCGCCCTGGTCTTTTAGCATGTCTACGAGCCAGTACCAGCCATAGCACGCTTCGATGACGACCTCAGGGCTCTCGCCCGCTTTGGCTATTTCCATTGAGACCTCGGCCGGGTCGTTCGGGAGCCGGACGCAGCTCAGCTTGTTGCCGTCTTGGTCCATGCGCACGATCACCGAACGCCGGCGGTGCAAGTCGATGCCGACGTACTGTGGGGGTTGTTGCATTGGGGTTTTCCTCCTCCGTCGTGAGGGTTGTGGTGTGGTGACCATCGAGTCTTGCAAGGCTCGGCCCTTCACGGCGGGGCGGGGAGCCCCGCTCCTATCTTTCGCAGCTGCCACGCCGACCTCCCCGGTAGGCGCCGGCCCACCACCGGGCCCGTCACGCGGGAGCCGCCAAGCGCTCCTTCATCCCATCACTTCCCGTCCCGCCT
>JAKAWM010000226.1:0-2684 GCA_021827285.1 Actinomycetes bacterium
TCAGGGGTTGCCGGGCGCGGCGCTATGTCAGCTAGGACCGAGCTCTCGTCACGCTCGACAGCCAAGTCCCCCAATGACACGATGCCAACCGCCTGGCCGTCCTGCACGACCGGTACCCGGCGCAGGGCCTTCTCCCGCATCGTCCGAATGGCATCTTCGACGGTGTCGTCCACCCCAAGGTAGGTGAGGTCGCCGCTGCAAATGTCGCGCACCTTGGTGCGGACTGGGTCCTGGCCGGTGGCCACCGCCCTGATCGTGATGTCACGATCGGTCACGATGCCGCATACCTGGTAGTCCTCGGTCACGACGACGTTCCCGATGTTCTCGTCTCTCATGAGCCTGGCCGCTTCGGCCACGGTCGCCGTAGCTGCTACGGTGACCGGGTCAGGCGTCATGACCTCGGTGATTGCTTGGCTCATCTCCGCCTCCTTTCTCTGTGGTCTGTCTCTAGGGTGCTGGTTTTTGCACCATCGTTCCCCTATACCCCTGGCCGCTCGGCTTGGCTACTTCTTGGCATGCGTCTTTCTGGCTGGCTTGATCTCCCATCGGAAGCCTTTGGCGGACTTCTTGCAAACCAAGCCCAGCTTGCCGCTCTTTATGGTTTTTACCACGGTCTTACCGAGCTCAGCCTTGGTGCACGGGTCGCCGACTTTCACGGTGGAGATGGCCTTGGGGGAGATGGCCTTGGGGGCGTGCGTGGACGCCCAGGCCGTGGCATTCCCTAGGCCCAACCCGATCCCGCTTCCCGCGATGCCAAAGGCGAGCACAGCGGGGGCCAGTCTTTTCAGTACATTCGCTGCCATTTGTTTGTCTCCTTTCTGGATGGCGTTGATGGTTCTGTCGTATGTTACCCATGCTCCAAGCGGTGAATCGCCCGTTTGATAGGTCCTGGCCACCCGAGCTGAATGTGGGTGCAAACCACCAGGTAGCTCGCACGTAGTTTGCTAACCTGAAAAACTGCTGAGGCCACCCACGCCCGATTGGCACCCGCTCGCGTGGGGTAAGTAATAGGTTATGTTACCGTCAGATCGCGGCGGACGCCGGGAGCTTGAGTACCCCACTATCCCGCCGGGTCTCGAAAGCCAGGCCGCAGTTAGCGCTGGTGCTCGGCGCGATCCGGCTCGATCAGTTTCGGGCTGGTCAACATTGCGGTGGAGGTATACGCGGCGGTGAGAGGCCATGGCACTCATTTCCACCAGATCGAGAAAAGTAGTGGTTCCCGCGTCCGGTACGAGAAAGTGTCAGAAAGGTCGGGCCAGCGGGTGGTCGATGATGACGTCGAAGTGAGCTATGACCCGGCCCCGCGACGGGGCGCGAGGCGATGTGTGCCGGCGATGGCCCTGGCGGCAGGCTGGCGTGCCCGACAGGATGCCTCGGTCAGCGAGGCGAGCGAGGTGGGGCACGGCCAAGGAGAGGGGCACGGCCAAGGAGATGTGGTGTCACGGGTATGCAAAACCAGACGCACTTCTGCCTCCTTTCCATCCTTTCTACCCCCCATCCCGCCGACATCTGCTCCACTATGCGCAGCCCCCACCCTCCTAAGTCGCCTGCGCCGGCCGGGAGCACGGCTGGGGATTTCGGGCTGCCGTCCACTACGCCGATATGTAGGCTGTCCTCAGCCACGATGACCTCCACCTTGATCCGCGGACCGGATGTGTGCAAGATCGCGTTGTTCACCAGTTCGCTGGTCAGCAGGACCGCCGTGTCGAAATCGATGGCATTGGCGATTGGCGCCAGCACCTCGCTCAGGAAGCGTCGGGACGCCGCGGCACTCTCGGCGGCCCGTGGGAATGTTCGAGAAGCGTGTTGAGACAAATCCCCGATCTTTATTGGGTACCCAAACAGGCAACTTTTCAATCTCGAGGTCCCGGCCGGGAGGCCACGTCGTGGCCCTGACCACGTCGCCCGAGGACGTTCCGCCAGGCCCCGCTCGTGATCTGCAGGGCTCGCCTGACCGCGTTGAGTGGTAATCATCGGTTCGAGCTGGGCTAGACAGCCCCGGCGTCTATTGCTAAAATGTCGTTTGCATAGCTGCAGCGAAAGGTTGGGTCATGGCCCAAGTGCCGCATACGGCACCGCGTGACGAGGTTAGGGTGCACGTAGCGGGCTACGAAGGCGTCCTTTCGGCGAGGAAGGCGGCGAGAGAGATGGCCGTGAAGCTCGGCTTCACGCTTGCCGACACCACCAGGGTGACGACTGCGGTTTCGGAGGTGGCCCGCAACATCGCCCGCTTTGCGTGGTCGGGCGTGGTCGTCTTGAGGGCGGAGCACTCTCACGGGACGCCGGCGCTCACGGTGGAGGCCATAGATTCGGGTCCGGGGATCGCCGACCCGAGCCTGGTGGTCGAAGACGGGTACGGGACGGCGGACAGCCTCGGCCTCGGGCTGTCGAGCGCCCGTCGGTTGATGGACGAGTTCAGCGTCGTGTCTCGAGCGGGGGACGGGACGACGGTCAAGATGCGCAAGAGCGCCTGAGGCGCCTGAGCGCGGCGCTTCGAAGTTCCAAGGGTGGCCACGTTCGAGGAGGGCTATGCCAGCGTTTTGGGGGGCCACCTTCGAAGCCCCGGGGAGGCGGGCTTGGACGCGGCCCAGGACCTGGGCCGCCGAGCGCTACGAGAGGGCCTTGGGGTGCTCGAGGTCGTGGTCACGCACGAAAAGGTGCTCGCAGCTGCGGGCTTCCCGCGC
>JAKAWM010000226.1:2694-5279 GCA_021827285.1 Actinomycetes bacterium
GCGAGCCTGTTAGGAGAGAGGGCAGGCGAAGAGGCTCACCCGGCGCTGGACTTCTTGCTCCAGGCCCTGGCGCCGTTCGATGCCCCAAGGTTGGGCTTCAAGGAGGTACGCGAACAACTCGGTTTCCGGCACCGGCAGGTAGAGCAGTTGCGCGCGCTTACCGAAGCTTCCTTCAAAATGCTTTCCACTTTCGACCCTAACGACAGGCTCTTGCTCCTCGAGGAGGCAGCGACGCTATCGCTTTCGGGCGCTTCGGTGGCGACCGCTGCCGGCGACCAAGAAGAACAGGAGCTTTTGGCTAAGCTGCCACCAGACGCTCGGGAGTCCTTCAGGGGTTTCAAGGCCGGGGAGAACTTCGTCCGGGCCTCGTGGATGAGCGACGGGGGTCCCATGCACCTGCTGGTGGCGCGCGCCCCGACTCCCATTGGGGCCGGGCCCGTGATAGCAGCATGGAAGCAAGGCGACGACTTTTCGGACCTGGACAGGGCCTTGTTCCGCCAGCTGAGCCAGCTCGGGTCCGTGGCAGTCACTAACGCCCGGCTCTTCGAGCACGAGCGCGACATTGCGGTCGTCCTCCAGCGGTCACTGTTGCCTTTAGCCCCCCGGGGCGCCCATGGCCTCGAGTTGGCCAGTTGTTACATCCCCGCCCACCCTGGGGCGAGCGTCGGGGGCGACTGGTTCGACGCCTTCGAGCTGCCAGGTGACCGTCTCGGGTTGGTCATCGGGGACGTCATGGGCCACGATGTCCTCTCCGCCGCCATCATGGGCCAGTTCCGCATCGCGGTGCGCGCCTACGCCCTCGAGGGCCACTCGCCGGCGGGGGTACTCGACCGAGTGGAAAACTTGTGCTCGGCCCTGGTCGGTGACAGCTACGCGACCTTGCTCTACGCGACAGTCGGGACTGGCGGTGAGCTCTTCCTTGCCAACGCCGGTCATCCCGCACCGGTGGTGATCGGCCCGGAAGGTCGGGCCAGTTTTCTCGAGGGTGGGCTCTCTGTGCCGGTCTGCATCGGGGCGCCGGCACCCACGCGCACCGAACGCTGCGCCTTGTTCCCCATCGGGACGACCCTGTTCTTCTACACCGACGGCCTCATCGAGCGGCGCGGGTCATCGCTGGACGCCTGCTTGGCAGAGCTCCTCAACGCCTTGAGCCAGGCACCGGTACCCTTGGTCGGGCACTTGCAGGCTTGGTGCGACGAGGTAGTCGCGAGCCTCACCGGTGAGGGGCCGGAAGACGACGTGTGCGTCTTGGCAGTGAGGTTGGCTGGCTCTTGAGCTCGTTGGGCCCGTCGGCAGGCTCATATATCTGCCTCGTCCCCGGCCGGCCAGGAACCCGGTAGTCATCACTTTAGGGGGCCTCCGGGGTAACACGCGCGAACCCTGAAGCCCCCGGGCACCGCGCCACCTTCGGTAGCTGGGCCCGCGGCGGGAGAAACCTGGCCGCGAGCTCGAGGCCGGTTGATCGGGGGTGCCCAAAAACTCTCACCCGAGCTGCTACAGATCGCTTACTAATTGCCGGGCCCCTTAGTGCCGGGTTCAAAGCGTATAGCCCCTCCATCGGAGCTATCTGCAGCCCCGTTGGCCGGCGCGGCAAGTTCTGTACGGAGCCGAGGGAGCGCTGAGGGGTAGTGTTGTTGAAGGAAGGCGATCAGTTTTTCCCTTACCTCGCACTGTAAGTCCCACGAGCGCGAACTGTCGGGCGAGCTCATGAGGGCTCGTAGCTGCATGGTGAGGCCGAGGTTGGTGACCTGGAGTAGGGCGACCTTGCCGTCCCAGTTGGTGGAGGCCGCGACGATCTCGTTGAACTCGTCACGTATAGCTTGCACGGGTGCGCTGTAGTCTACCTCGATCAGTACCCAGCCGAGGATGTCTGCAGTTGAACGAGTCCAGTTCTCGAACGGCTGGGATGTGAAGAACGAGATGGGGAGGACGAGCCGCCGGAGGTCCCAGACCTGGACCACCACGTAGGTGAGGTGGATTTCCTCTATGCGGCCCCAGTGGCCGCTTATGACCACCACGTCGTCGGTCCGGATGGGCTGGGTGACCGCGATCTGTATGCCGGCGACGAGGTTGGAGGCGAGCGGTTGGACCGCGATGCCGGCGAGCAGCGCCACGAGGCCGGCCGACGCAAGCAGTCCTGCACCGACTGCTCGCACCGCCTTGAAGGAGAGCAGGAAAAGTGCGAGCCCGACAACTGAAACGACGACCAGCGTTACCCGGCGGAGCATTTCGAACTGCGTTTGCACCCGCCGCGCCCGCAGGTTGTTCTCGGTGGTGAGCGGGTAGCGGGCCAGTACGACGTCTGAGAGAACGTAAGTCAGTTCGAGGGCTAGCCAGCAGACGCCTATCAGTATGCCGGCGCCGAGAACGTGGGCCAAGACAGTCGAGAGCGCTCCTTTGAGTGGGAGGCTGACCGACGCTACCTCCAGCGCGATGAGCAAGGCCGCGAAGTAGGCGGGCCGGTGGAGGTGGCGGACAACCGAGCGCGCGGTCGGATGAGCGCGGTGGTCGACCTGGCGGTGTAGGAGGTGGACGATCGGTTTATAGGCTGCCACGGCACCGACTGATGGCGCCGGCGGTTTTCG
>JAKAWM010000227.1 GCA_021827285.1 Actinomycetes bacterium
CGCTCGACCAGGTGGGCACAACGAGTACGTGTTCTATGACGGGCCTCCTTTCGCCAACGGGCTGCCCCACTACGGGCACCTGCTGACTGGTTTTGTGAAGGACGCCGTGCCTCGTTACCAGACGATGCGGGGGCGGCGGGTGGAGCGGCGCTTCGGCTGGGATTGCCATGGCCTGCCGGCGGAGATGGAGGCGGTCAAGGATCTGTCCTTACCAGGACGGGTCGATATCGAGCGTTTTGGCGTCGGCCGGTTCAATGACTATTGCCGGGCCTCGGTGATGCGATATACCGGCGAGTGGGAGCGTTACGTCAACCGCCAAGCTCGCTGGGTTGATTTTGCCCACGGCTATAAGACGATGGACCTCTCCTACATGGAGAGCGTCATGTGGGCCTTCAAGCAGCTTTACCAAAAGGGCCTCCTCTATGAGGGCTACCGGGTGCTGCCCTACTGCTGGGAGTGCGAGACCCCCCTTTCCAATTTCGAGACCCGCCAGGACAATGCGTACCGGCCCCGCCAGGACCCGGCCGTCACCGTGGCCTTCGAGCTCGAGGCGCCTGAGCACCGGCTCAGGGCACTCGTGTGGACCACCACCCCGTGGACGTTGCCCTCCAACCTGGCTCTGGCTGTAGGTCCGGCCATCGACTACGCCGTCTTGGACTGGCAAGGCGCCCGTTACGTGATGGCCGAGGCACGTCTCGAGGCACTGTCAGACCTCCTGCCCGGAGCAGAGCGGGCGGGCACGCTGAAAGGAGCTGAGCTGGTCGGGCTCCGTTACCGGCCGTTGTTCAACTTCTTTGAGCACCAACCGGGCGCCTTCAGGGTGCTCGCGGCCGACTTCGTCTCAACCGACGAGGGTACCGGGATAGTCCACCTGGCCCCGGGGTTCGGTGAGGACGACCAGCGGGTATGCGAGGAGGCCGGGATAAGCGTGGTCTGCCCCGTCGACTCGCAGGGCCGCTTCACGGCGGAAGTCCCGCCATACCAGGGCCTGCAAGTCTTCGACGCCAACCGGAGGGTGATAAGCGATTTACGGGAAAAAGGTGCCTTGGTGCGTCACGACACCTACGAGCACTCTTACCCGCACTGCTGGCGGACGGACACTCCGTTGATTTACAGGGCGGTCAGCTCCTGGTTCGTCCAAGTGACCGCCGTAAAGCAACGGATGCTGGAGCTCAACCAGCAAATAAATTGGGTACCCGGGCACGTGCGTGACGGCGCCTTCGGCAAATGGCTCGAAGGGGCGCGCGATTGGTCCATCACCCGCAACCGTTTCTGGGGCTCTCCGGTACCCGTGTGGAAAAGCGACGATCCTCGCTACCCCCGTACCGACGTCTACGGCAGCCTGGCTGAGCTGGAGGCCGACTTCGGCGTGCGGCCCGCTGACCTGCACAGGCCAGCCGTGGACGAGCTGGTGCGCCCCAACCCCGACGATCCATCAGGCGCCAGCATGATGCGGCGCGTGGAGGACGTGCTCGATTGCTGGTTCGAGTCCGGCTCCATGCCCTTCGCCCAGGTCCACTACCCCTTCGAGAACCGGGACTGGTTCGACAGCCACTTCCCGGCCGACTTTATTGTCGAGTACGTCGGGCAGACCAGAGGCTGGTTCTACACGCTCCACGTACTGGCCAGCGCCCTCTTCGACTGCCCCCCGTTCAAGACCTGCATCGCCCACGGGGTACTACTTGGGCACGACAAGCAAAAGCTTTCCAAGCGGTTGAGAAATTACCCCGACCCTGACGAGATGATGGACCTGTATGGGGCCGACGCTATGCGTTGGTCGCTATTGTCTTCGCCCGTAATGCGGGGCGGCGATCTGGTCGTCGAAAAGAGGGCGATGGCCGAGCCGGTCCGGGCGGTGCTCATGCCTCTTTGGAACGCCTGGAAATTTTTCGCCCTCTACGCCAACGCCGACGGCTACAGGGCGACATGGCGAGTTGACGCCACCGATGTGCTCGACCGCTACGTGCTGGCCAAGGCACGTGCTCTCGTAGACGACGTGACGGCGGCCATGGACAGCTATGACCTCTACGCCGCCAGCACCAGCGTGACCGGGTTTTTGGATGCCCTCAACAACTGGTACATTCGGCGCAGCCGGGACCGCTTCTGGAGCCCGGTGGGGGCGAGCCACGCTTCTGATGCCAGCAAGGCCGATGCCTACGACACGCTTTTCACGGTCCTGCACACGCTCTGCCGCGTCGTTGCCCCGCTCTTGCCCATGCTGAGCGAGGTCATCTACCGAGGCCTGACGGGGGAGCGCAGCGTGCACCTGGCCGACTGGCCTGGGCCGGGTGCCTTGCCCGCAGACCCGCAGCTAGTGACGGCCATGGACCGGGTGCGTGAGGTCTGCTCGGCTGGCCATTCGGTGCGCAAAGCCCAGGATCTGAGGGCGCGCCTTCCCTTGGCATCAGCAACTGTCAGCGGCCCCGACGCTGCCCGCTTGGCACCATACGTGGAGCTGATAAAAGATGAGCTCAACGTTAAACAGGTTGGACTTTCAGGCCAGGTTGACGGCGTCGCCGATCCTGTCCTGCAGGTCGCCCCCGCGGTTCTGGGGCCCCGGCTGGGCCCGGCCACCCAGGAGGTGATCGCCGCCGTACGTAAGGGCCAATGGACGCGCAAGGTCGGTGGGGGCGTTGAGGTGGCGGGGCGCGTGCTGGCGGACGACGAGTTCTTCCTTTCCCTGGTGCCGAGGGACAAAGACGCCAGCCGGGCCTTGCCCGGCAACGACTTAGTGGTCACCCTCGACCTCCACCTCACGCCTGAACTGGAGAGTGAGGGCTTGGCCCGAGACGTGGTCCGTGCGGTCCAAGAGGCCCGTAAGAACGCTGGGCTCGACGTGTCAGACCATATCCGCTTGGTCCTGGATTTTGCAGGTACGCCAGAAATGCGGGCCGCGGTCGAAGAGCACGGCGAGATGGTGGCGGGTGAAACCCTGGCCGACGAGATCAGCTTTGGGCCGGTCGCGGGTGGCATGGTTCATGTGGAGCGATCCGAGGGGTAATGGGAGTAGGCGAACTGGCAGCTCGCCCCGAGGGGCGAAGAGCCACGTGCGCGCCCGCCAAGGTGCGCTTGCCCGGGCCCGTGCTGGCTTGGATCCACCCGAGCGCCGCCTTGCCGCGCGAAAATGCACGGCATGTCAACTATTACCTCTCCCATAGCTACGCCCGCGGCGGCTGGTCAAGTGCCGCCTGGCCACGACCACCCGCCCGCGCACGGTTGGACCAAGCTTGGTCACCCCGTCCATGCCCGGACAATCGACCACCACCCCGCGGGTACGCCTTATGCCCGTTTCAACAAACAGGTGGCGTTGCTCATTACCAACAACGTCGGGACGATGAGCTGTTTTTGGCTATTTTGCATCATCGCCTTGCTCGGTCTGCCGGCTGCATTAGTGGAGGCCCATGTCATCTCCCCGACCATTGGCCTCATCGGCGAGGCGGGCTTCGTGATACTGGTCCAATGGGTAGCGCAGAGCTTCCTGCAACTGGTGCTGCTGCCATCTCTGATGGTGGGCCAGAACTTGCAGAATGCAGCCGCCGACGCTCGCTCGGCCAAAACCTTCGAGGATGTGGAAAAGATCATTGACCTGCTCGATGCCCACACTCAGGGCGGCCTGAAGGTTTTGCTCGACGCTATCGAGGAACTGAAGGCCGTCGTGGCTCCAGGCCAGGGCTGAGCGGGGAGCGGGACCGGTCCGTGCCTACTGCAGGCTGGTGAGCGTTCCTGCCCGAGCTTGTCCCCTGGTCGGGGCTGACGAGAAGGGCGGTACCCACTACCGACACGACGATCCCAACGACGAGCAAAACGGCCTTCGGGCCCGCTGGGAAGTCTTCGCCATAGAGGAGGAAACCCGCGCTGATCAGGCCAAGGGAGGAGACCGATGCGTTGGCGGCAGAGACCGTCGCGGCGTTGGCGCGCCGGAAGGCCTGCTGGATAAGGCTTTGGGACCAGACCGCCATGGCGAGCATGAGCCACAAGCCAGCGCTGGCTGCCAAGTCCTCTAAGGCGCCCATCCCGTAGAGGGCGAAACGGTCCCCCACCTCTTTGGTGAACACGCTGGTGCCGGCGAAAAGGAGGCCCACGGCGACCCCCATGGCGATGCCGGTCGCTTGGCCCGCCCGGGGGAGCCGGTGGGGGAACAGGCGGGGAAGGTTTGAAACCACGGCCGCCGCCGCGACGCACAAGGCCGCGACCACGACTTCTGTCAGGTTGGACAGGGGGTGCTTCACCACCTTGGCACTGGCGCTGGCCATGGCCGTGAGCACCCCGCCCGCACTGGCCAGCACCACGCCCGCCACCTCGAGCCGGCTGAACCGCTCGTCCAACCAACGCCCGCCGCCAACCACCAAAAGGCCGCGGCCGGCGTTGCGCAGTGTGGCCACCGCGGGGACCGGTGCGAAAGCGAACGAAGAAGCTTCGGCTATCCAGGCCAACCCAGACAGCACGATGGCCAGGAGCCACAGGGGCCGCCGGGCCAGTACCGCCAGGAGCCGTAACCCTGCGTGATCGGTGCCCACGTGCATGCCCTGATGCTTTTCGATCCCAGCCGCGGCCGCATTAGCGATGCCCGATACGAGCGCGAGTAGACTACCTAGGAACAGCATGACCGTGAAGTTGTTACAGGCACGTCATTGGACCTGGATCTCGAGGCGGAGGTGATCAACCGGTGGTGACCGTTGCAGACCATGACCTGCCGCCGGGCAACGTGGAGGCGGACGGGCTCCCTCGGCGCGTGCTCATCATCTCAGCCGAGATGGGCGAGGGCCACAACGCGGCGGCCGATGCCCTGACCGAGGCCATGGTGGACATGTGGCCGGGCTGCATAGTGGACCGGCTCGACACTATGGAATTGCGAGGCCGGCGCTTTGCCCGTGCCGCGCGCTGGGGCTATAGCTTCCAACTCTCGGTGCTGCCCTGGACTTATGACATCTTCTACCATGGGTTGTCGCGCTCGGCTCGTTTCGCCAGCGGCGCCCGAGTTGCCGTCGGCCGTTTCTTCGGCCGCCGGTTGGCCAGGACCCTAAAGGCAAGGGCGCTGGCCGGGAGCCAACCTGATCTCATCATTTCAACCTACCCGTTCGGTTCCGCCGCGCTCGACTGGCTGCGGGCGCATCGTGGGCTTTCGACGCTGGCTGTGACATACATCCCAGCCTTCCATGTCCACCGGTTATGGGCCTACCAAGGTATAGACCTCCATTTTGTAATGTACGACACGGCGGCTGACGACGCCGGGATGGCCGGCTTTGAAGAG
>JAKAWM010000228.1 GCA_021827285.1 Actinomycetes bacterium
CACGGTAATCGGCTTTTACCAGCTGAAACACGAAGCCATTTACGCCAACCCCGACTCGCTCGACGAAGCCGTGCTGGCGGCGGCCATGATCGGGGCGTGCGCTGGCTTCTTGTGGTGGAATGCTGCGCCGGCACGGATCTTCATGGGTGATACGGGGTCGCTCGGCATAGGGGCGGGAGTGGCGGTGCTCGCACTACTGGAGAACGTTGACCTCCTCCTTCCTCTCATTGGTGGCCTGTACGTGCTGGAGACCCTTTCGGTGATCGCTCAGGTGGCCAGCTTCAGGCTGTTCGGCCGGCGGGTTTTCAAGATGGCACCCGTGCACCACCACTTCGAGCTGATCGGATGGCCAGAAACCACTGTCATAGTGCGTTTTTGGATCCTGGCCGGCCTCTTCACGGCCCTGTCTTTGGGGGTCTTCTACGCGGACTTCTTGGCTCATGGGGGCAACGGATGATGTCGGCGCTGGTTATCGGCTACGGGCGAAGCGGGCGGGCGGCCGCCGCCTTCCTGGCCGGCCGCGGCTACCGCGTGGTGGTCCTGGAGGACCACCCCAGCGCGGACCTGGGCGCCGCCTTGGAGGCCGCGGGGTTGGTGGCCGAGCTGTCACCTGGGGCCGAGCGAGCCGCGGCGCTGGCCCGCCAAGCCGACCTTGTGGTGCCGAGCCCTGGCGTGCCGGTCAGCCACCCGGCTCTGGTCTCTGCGGTCCGTCTGGGCAAAGACACCCGCAGCGAGATCGAGCTGGCTTGGGAGGCCCTGACAGCCCTGCGCGCCCAAGCAAGCCTCCCGACCAGGGCCGCTGGTCCCCACGCGGCGGGGGCCGGTGGCGCGGGCGGATGGCCTCGCTTGGTGGCTGTCACCGGGACCAACGGCAAGACCACGGTCACCAAGCTGGTCACCGCCATGCTCATTGGTTCGGGCCGCTCGGCCGTGGCCGCAGGCAACGTGGGATTGCCCCTCCTGGAGGCCGTACAAGCCCTGAGCCCTAGCTGCGAGGCGACCGTTGTCGCGGAGGTGTCGTCGTTCCAGTTGCATTTCACCAGGAACTTCCACCCGGATGTGAGCTGCTGGCTGAACCTGGCGCCCGACCACCTGGACTGGCACCCTGACCTGGGTCATTACGAAGCCGCCAAGGCTAGGGTGTGGGCCAACCAAACCGATGGCGACGTGGCCGTGTACAACGCGGACGACCCTGCCGTCCAGCGGCGGGCCGGGGGGTTGGCACCGGGGGTGGCGAGGGTCAGCTTCGGGGCTGGGCCGGCCGTCTGGCAGGTCAGCCCGGACGGCATCACGGGCCCTGGTGGTGTTGCCATCCAGGCCGGCGAACTGCCCAGGGCTTTGCCTCATGACCTCGCCAATACGGCTGCCGCCATGGCCGTGGCGCTGGCCAGCGGGGCCACGGCGGGGGGATGCCTGGACGCGGCAAGACGGACGCCGCCGCCGCCCCACCGGGTCGAACACATAGCCGAAGCGGGTGGAGTCTCCTGGTACGACGACTCGAAGGCCACCAGCCCCGCCGCGGTGCGGGCCGGGGTGGCCAGTTTCAGCTCGGTGGTACTGGTGGCGGGTGGCCGGAACAAAGGGCTCGACCTCACCCCGCTAGCCGCCTTGGTACCCCCGGTGCGGGCGGTGGTCGCCATCGGGGAGGCGGCTGCTGAAGTGGCTCAGGTCTTTGCCGGCCGGGCCCCGGTGGTGCAAGCGGCCTCCATGACGGCGGCGGTAGATCTTGCTGCTGAGCTCTCCCGGCCCGGGGACGCCGTGGTCTTGTCGCCCGGCTGTGCCAGTTTTGACTGGTACCCCTCCTACCAGGAACGAGGCAGTGATTTCGCCGCCCTGGTGCGGGCCAAGCTTGGCCTTTTACCAGCGGCTAAGGGTCATATGGGCGGGGCACCGGCAGGGGCGGGCGCAGCACCAACCGGGGGCCAGGGTTGGGCAAGTTGAAGGAGGCGTGCAAGTGTCAACTGTGACAGCCACCGTCCCGGCACGGCGGGGCCCGTCTAGCTACCTGGTGCTGCTGGCCGTGGTCACCGTACTGTGCCTGACCGGCCTGGTGATGGTCCTTTCGGCCTCGTCGGTCACCAGCCTGCGCAATTTCGACCAACCTTGGTATTACTTCGAGCATGAGCTGATGTGGTTGGTCGGTGGGGTGGCTGCCTTCTTCGTTGCCCGCGGGCTAAACACGGCGCTACTCCAATGGCTGGCCCGGCCGCTACTGGTGGTTACCGTCCTTTCCCTAGTGGCTGTCCTGGCAGTCGGCCGTAGCGCCGGCGGGGCGTCTCGCTGGCTGGGGGCGGGACCGGTCACAGTCCAGCCTTCCGAGCTGGCCAAGCTGGCTCTGGTCCTGTTCGGGGCGGACGTGCTGGCCCGGCGCGAAGGCCAGAGCAACTGGTTGTACCGGGCCTTCCCCGTCCTCCTGGCCGCTGGCGGCATGGGCCTGCTGGTGTTCGGGCAACCGGACATGGGCACCGCCATGATCATCTGTTTCATCGGCGCGGCCATGCTCTTTGCCGCTGGCATACCGGTGCGGCTGCTGCTGGCGCTGGGCTTGAGCGGCGGCGTAGTGGCTTACGGGCTGGCCAACTTGGCCAGCTATCGGACGGCTCGGCTGGCTTCGTTCCTGAACCCCTTCGCTCATCCCACCACTTCGGGTTACCAGGCTGTCCAGGGGCTCATCGCCCTGGGGGGCGGCCACTGGTTCGGTACCGGGGTCGGGCAAAGCGTAGCCAGCTGGGGGTACCTTCCCAACCAGTACACGGACTTCATTTTCGCCGTCATCGGCCAAGAAACTGGCTTTGCCGGGAGCCTGGTCCTGTTGAGCCTGTTCGCCACCTTGGGGGTCGTAGGGACGAGGGCGGCTGGCCAGGCGGCCAACTCGTTCGAGTCGCTGATGGCGGCGGGCGTGACCGCGTGGCTCGTAGGCCAGGCCATTGTCAACGTCGGTGCCGTAGCGGGAGCACTCCCTGTCACCGGCGTACCCCTGCCGTTTGTCTCCTACGGGGGCTCCTCGCTGGTCGTAGTCCTTTTCGCGGCCGGGCTCCTGGCCAAAGTGGCCCGAGGCGCAGAGGCCGGGAGCAAGCCGTGAAAGGGCCAGGAGGAGCGACGTGGGCGGTCATAGCCGGCGGCGGCACCGGTGGCCACCTGTACCCCGGGATTGCCGTGGCCGAGGTGCTGGTGGCCAGGGGACATGACCGGGGGTCGCTGCGCTTCGTGGGGGCACGGCGCGGGCTCGAGGGACGGGTGGGTGCCCTGGCCGGGGTGCCGTTCACCCTGCTGCCCGGACGAGGCTTTGTGAGGCAAGTCTCCCTGCGGGGCCTCTTACGCAACTTCCAGGCGGCGGCCGAGCTGTCTCTTGGTGTGGCCACGGCCGTGGCCCGCTTCTACCGCTGGCGCCCCGCCGTTGTGATCTCTACCGGGGGTTATGCCAGCGTGCCGTGCCTGGTGGCTGCCGCGGCCTGGAGAGTGCCGGTCGTGGCGGTCAGCCTGGACGCCGTGCCCGGGGTAGCCGACCGGCTAGCGGCCCGGCGGGCCTGTGCCTGCGCGGTCGCCGGCACCGGGAGCCTCCTCCCCAGAGCGGTCGTCACGGGGGTCCCGGTGAGGCCGGAGATGTCGGCGGTGGACCGTAGCCCACCGAGGCGCCGCCAGGCGCGGGAGCGGTTGGGTATCCCGGTGGCAGCCAAGGTGGTCCTGGTGTCCGGGGGGTCCCTGGGGGCTCGGAGGGTCAACCTGGCCACACTGGATCTCGTCTCGCGCTGGGCTAAACGGGCTGATGTCGCGGTGCGCCACGTGGTGGGTGCCCGGGACTGGGAAGAGATGCGGGCCAGCGCTCCGCGGACAGAAGGTCTGACCTACCAGCCCGTCCGCTACGAAGAGGACATGGCCACGGCCTATAGCGCCGCCGATGTGGCTGTTCAGCGCGCCGGGGCGAGCACCGTGGCCGAACTGGCGTTGGCGGGGGTACCGGCCGTGCTGGTGCCCCTCCCGGGGGCTCCGGGCAATCATCAGGCCGCAAACGCGGACGCGCTTTGCCGTGCCGGCGGTGCGGTGGTTGTGCCTGATGCCGAGCTCGACGGCGAGCGGCTATCCAAGGAGTTGGAAGCCTTGCTGGGGGACGGTGAGCGCTTGGCCCGCATGGGTGCGGCCAGCCGGCGGCTGGCACGGCCGGAGGCCGCGGGCGAAATTGCCGGTCTGGTGGAGTCCTGCGCCACCAAGGCCTGGTCCCGGGGGAAAGAGGGCACATTTGCCGGCTAAGCCTCTTACGCTGCGTACCGGCTCGGCGGGCACGGACTTGACCAGTGAGCCCAAGTGGTTCCACATCGTCGGCGTGGGCGGGGCGGGCATGAGCGGTATAGCCCGCCTGCTGGTGGGTATGGGCCATAAGGTGTCCGGCAGCGATGCCCGTAGCGGGGCCACCCTGGAGCAGCTGGCCAAGCTGGGGGTGCGCACCTTCGTCGGCCACAATGCCGCCAATATCGAAGGAGCGCAGGTGGTCGCCCACTCGAGCGCCATCGGCGTGGACAACGTCGAACTGGTCGAGGCCCGGGCCCGGGGCGTCCCCGTGCTTCGCCGTGGCCAGCTGCTGGCGGCCGTGTGCGCCACCCGCCGGTCCCTGGCGGTGAGCGGCACGCATGGCAAGACGACCACCACCGCCATGCTGAGCGGTGTCCTGACTGCCGCCGGGATGCACCCCTCCTGGCTGGTGGGCGGCGACCCCGTGGGCGGGATGCCTAGTGCCCAGTGGGGCGATGGAGAGTGGTTGGTGGTGGAAGCGGACGAGTCTGACGGGACGTTCTTACAGCTGGGCGCCTACGGCGTGGTCGTCACCAGCGTGGAGCCCGACCACTTGGACCACTTCGGCACCGTCAGCGAGCTGGAAGCGGCCTTCGGCCAGTTCGTGGCCGCGGCCAGAGGCCCTCGAGCCGTGTGCGTGGACGACCCGGGCGCGGCCGCCCTGGTGCGAGTGCCGGGAGGCGCGGTCACCTACGGGATCTCGGCTCGGGCTACCTATCGGGCGGAGAGGGTGGTACTAAGCGGCGACGGCGCCAGCTTCTGTGCCCAGGCGAGGGGCAAGGATATGGGCTGTTTCGAGCTGGCTGTCCCCGGGCTCCACAACGTGCGTAACGCTCTGGGCGCCCTGGCCCTGGCCATGGAGGTGGGTGCCAGCCCGGAGGCGGCCCGCCAGGCCCTGGCCGGCTATAGCGGGGTGGCCCGCCG
>JAKAWM010000229.1 GCA_021827285.1 Actinomycetes bacterium
GCCCTGGCCCTGGTGGCCGGGCAAGGCGCCCTGGCAAGGTCGGTCGCCCGTCTGGCCGGGCGGGAGCTACCGTCCTGGTCCGTACATGGCTGGCAATTGCTCGCCGTCCTCGCCGGCGAACCTGGTCAACAACAGACAGACCAACGGCTCGGTATTCTACCTGGGGCCGGGGGACGTCGTTTTTCTAAACGTTTACTACACACCCCCGCGGACCGCCACCGACTGCCGTCCGGTCCCACAATTTGAAGAGGGCCACGCGCTGGTGGTGAACTCCGGTTCCAGGGTGACAGGTAACGGAGACGTGGAGCTGGTCAATCAGAACAGCGGTTACAGGTCCATCTCGGAGCCAGTCGTCGAGGGCTCTCTGAGCAACGGCCATGTGTCGGTGGGCGGTGGCGGCGACGGATGGAGTTACACGACGATCGGCGTGGTCCATGCACGTACAGTCGCCGTGGGCTCGGCTGCACAAAACCTCAACAACTCTCGCACGCCGAGCATGTGCCTCGACGCCAACAGCAAGGATTACGCGAAGGACGGCGACAACATCCAGCTCTGGCAGTGCAATGCCCACTCCGAGCAGATGTGGCGACTGGTTGGGGTTAGGCTATCACCGCCTGCCACATCCTTTCCTGCCACATCCTTTCCTGCCACATCCTTTCCTGCCACATCCTTTCCTGCCACGTCACCGCCCTCCACGTCACCGCCCTCCACATCACCGCCCTTCACATCACCGCCCTCCACATCACCGGCACTGACCTCCTCGCCTCCCACATCCCCTTCCGCCACGTCAACACCGGTGACGGCGCCGCAGGCAACAGCCGCTCCTTCAGGTTCCACTCTTCCGTTCTCCAGCCCTCCGCTGACGGACTCGGTCGATTGCCCTCTTTCGGTTTGCAAGAGGTCTCCGGATATTAACGGCGATGGTCAGGTGGACTGCGCTGACCTCGCCATCATGGAAAGCGAGTGGGGTGAGAGCGGCCCTAACCTGCCGGCCGACCTGAACGGCGATGGGACCGTCAATCTCTCCGACCTTATAATTCTGACTGAGTATTGTATTGGACAGGACCAGCGGGAGCTTCCAGCGCTTGCCCGTCGACGTCCTAAGCAGTCTTTTCGCGGAGAGATGGCGCGCTGTCGCGCTGGCGACGATCTGGGAGGTACAACTGAATGCTCCCTCCTTGTCGGCATCCTCGACTTGCCGGAGGCCGTGACTACCCTCCAAGTTGACCAACCAACTGGTCCGGTGGGTGAAACCGGCGGGGAGGAGGACGCCAATGTTGAACCTACCCTATGACACCTCTGCGTGCGGAGAGGGAGAGCCGATCACCATGGAGCTCGACGAGCTGTACCGGCTCGCCGCCAAGCAGATGTCAGTTGACACGCGGTGGACCTCTGGTCGCGCGACCCCTCTTTGTCATTGGCAGGACACGATCTTGCGCGTCGGGCCTGGCCGAAAACGCTCCACGTGCTGGCTGGAACCGCAGCTCGGGACATTTTCCCTGGATCTGGGCCGGGCTACCCGCAAGCGGACACCCGACGTGGTACGTCCTCCACCCTGCGTCGGTTACCTGCCGTCCGCAAGCTCTCCGGAGAAGTCCCTTTCGCCCCAGTCGCAGGCTGGTTATCATGCGAGTGCCCCTGGCAAGAGATCGTAAATGAAGTGGACGTCGCCTGAATGTGCTTTAATGATTGCACACAAGTAAAGAAGGCCGTATTAGCTATTGCCTTGGTCGTCGCATCATGCGTTGGCCGCCGTTGGCGCAGGTGTCCCACTATCGGTCAGTGCACAATAGAATGATGGACCTGTGTTCGCCGAAGAATACCTGGCCGCTATAAAGCCTGCAGGCACGCGATCAGCACGGCTGAAGCCAAGCTAAAGCGGGCCTAACCGATCAACCAAAAGGAGCACCCACATGTTGTTGTCGTGCCCGGACTGTGACCGTCCCTTCAATCATCAGGTGCCGCCTACGTGTCCTAGGTGCGGCCGGATTTTCTCCAGGGACGAAAGGAGGGACATGTCTTCTGCAGAGGATGAGTTGGGCGACTCCGACTACGAGCGGGCACTGTCGACAGCCGGTCGGGTCTTTCGAGGAGGTGGTACTATGGCGAACCTCCTGATGGGTTTGGCGTGGGTAGCCGGCGTCTGCGGCATGGTCGCAGCAATTGTGATTGGCGACACCGTTGCCAGTAGTAACGGCTTCGCTACCGGGTTTGGGGTGGGGCTCGGAGTTGCCATTGAAGTACTGATATTTGCGGCGTTGCTCGGCGCTATCGCCTACGGACTCCGGCTGTTATTCGGTATATGGCAGGAGGTCTGGAGCGCCAACTATTGGGCCGAAGAAGGAGAAGAAGAAACAGAAGCATAATTGCTCGGCCTTCCAGCAGGTTATGGCGGAGAGAGCGCTCGCGGGGGCAGGCGACTTTATATAGACGTGCCGCGCGCATAACCGGTCGGCGGCCAAGGCAGGCACGACCGCGCCATGGGGTGAGCAGGGACTGGCTCCGCATCAGCACCACTGGTCGACAAGGACGCCAGCTGTTGGAGGCGCGGGAGCTCGGCCAACGCGCGGTGGCCTACGCTTGGAGGCTTGCACTCCTCGCTCGTGGCGACCACCTGCATCGCAGTGTGTTGGGTGCTCGCTCTAGCCCCAATACCGTTAAGTTAAGGTCGCCGATACTGTGCCACCAAGCCCGGCGGAGCCCGTGGAGGGGCGGGGCCGGGAGCGGTAGCCGCTTTGCCATGGACGGCATCAGGGGCAACGAAGATCTCGACCTGGTCGACACAGTTGGTCAAGAGCGAGTAGTTCGGTGCCGTCCACCATCGATGACTGGGGACGGAGCTTTACGTCTTCGAGGTCGTCCACGAAAAGCGAGCGCCATCGTTGGGCGGGGTTGGATGGGAGGCCGCCGTGGCCGGTGGTGCCTCCGGTTTGGTAGCACCGCGTCTTCGCGCGTCCGGACTTCCAACCGAGTACGTGGGGGCACAGTACTCGCTCTGCTCCCCGGTAGCGCGCTCTCACAGGGCGGCGCTCTGCTAGCGCCAGGGCCAAGACGTCCCAGGCCGGCGGCCTCGGGGCCAGCGCCACGACCGCCACGACCGTCATGCCCGTGCAGCCTCTACGATCTTGACAGCCTCTAGGGCAGGCCGCGTAGGCCGCGGCCACGAGGCGTGCTCAGGGCGTTTTACCCCATAGTTGCTCATCTTCCTTTTCACAACCCGGGCGGCAGCACGCAGGCGGCGCTCTGGCAACAGCTCGTGGCCGACCTCGGCCACCGAGACACACAACGCCGTGGCCACGGCCTTGGTGCTCGTGCCGGAACCGGCGCGGGCGCTGCGCCGGGCAGCGCGCAGCGCCCGGGTGAAGCTCACCCGGTCTGGGTCGATGCCCTGGTCGTTGGCCACCTCGGCCATGAGGGCCCGGATGGCGTAGTGGGAGACCAAGAAGCAATAGGGCAGACCTCCTCCGCGCGCGCCAGCTCGGTCCCCTTCAAGACGGCGGTCACGACCCGAGACAGCCCCGGCTTTCAGTCGGGGCTGTATGTCATGAAGGGCGAACCGGCTGGCGTAGCGGTCAAACCCGGACCATTGGCCTCGGGCCCGCGTACAAGCCCAGGAGGCAACGCTAGCCAATATACCTCCCAATTGGGTTCCCGTTATTTGTGTAGCACGACAGCGTGGCATTAATGTACACAGTATGGCCGTACGAAGACTGTTGCCAATCGTCAAGGTAAAAGCTAGCGCCCGTAAGTGAAAAGGTTTGGCTGCCAACGGTCCCCTCCATGGTCGTTGCAGACTGAGGTGACGCGTTGGCCTGGACTACCTCGACACCCGCCGAGTCGCCCGCGGCAACCTGGTTGGAAAGAGCCCATTGGACAGTTATTGACCGGCAGCTACTATCACGGGCAGTCACGGTGGTGGAATAATTGGGTGGAGATGCCTGAGACTTATCGCCGATCAAATATGTGAAGATAGTTGCCCCCACTTGAAGGGTGGAAGAATAGCAATTACTAGAAACTGTAAAGGTATTCTTCTGCGCTTCACACATGTACCGAAGTGGGACATTGCCGTAGGACCATAAGAGCGCAACGTTCGAGGTAACTACGACGCGCTTCGCGTCTACCACTTGGACACGGTACTTGTACGCGCCCAACGGCACCCCGGGAGCGGTCCTGACCCCACTTCGTACCGGTGTAGACAGGACAGTTCCCCACACCTGGTCGAAACCTACCTCGCGCTGAAGTTCTACAAGGGAACCGGCGGGCAGGTTGCGAGTCGAGTAGGCGAACTCAATCGGGCTACCTGAATCGACTTCGTCACTCGAGAAAGCAAGTTCGGCTGACGAGGCGTTTTCGACCAAAGTGCGCGGGGATGTTACGGCATACGCTACTCCGTCCGGTCTCAAGGCGGCCAACCGTAGCCTGTAGGTACCGGCCTGAAGCCCGGCAATGGACGCCGAACCGGTCAAGTCGCTATGAAGGTCCAAGACAGTCACCCATGGGCCACCGCCCTGATGCTGTTCTTGTACTACGAGGTGGCCAGACGGCGTCAAGTCTGAAGCATGCCACCTGAATGCCACAGGCCAGTGTGCTACGGCAGATGCGGGCAATGTCCAAGAGAGTCGTGGGCGCTGCTGTGCCAGGGCAACGCTGGAAGGGCCTATGAGCACGCTCACAGCAATGATAATTCCACTACAGAGTTTAGCCAGCGATGAACGAAATTGGGCAGTCACTTATCTATGCTCCTTTTGTTGAATGATAGCTTCATGTGATATGAGGCGGCATGGTGACCATGCATGAAGCGGTCGCGCGAGCTGCCATAGGGAGTCCCTATGGCAATGCCAACGTAGTGTGGCGTATTGCGCCTTGCGCTCGCAGCCAGGGGGAGCGACCTCGCGGCCTGCTCCCGGCGCCGTCCTTTCGAGATGGGGCTCGCCGACGACGAAGCCCGCACCTACGCTTGCCACCACGGCGCCCGAGGACGGAGGCATCGGGCCAAGCCCGGCTTCGGTGAACGCCGTCCCAGCACCACGGGCAGTTACCGGCCCCAAGGGTGCCCCTCCAGGGGCGGGGCCCACTTCGTCCGCCTTACCGGCAACGACAGCTGGCCGGTCCACTTTTACTTCCCCC
>JAKAWM010000230.1 GCA_021827285.1 Actinomycetes bacterium
ACCGCTCGGCAGCCTCCGCCAGTCCTGGACGGCCGCAGTAGCCCTGGAGTGGCTCTGTGGCCCGACCTAAATCGAAGCGCGGTGACCCCCGAAGGATCTAACGAGAGCGGGCAATAGCGCTTCCTGGCTGGCGGGAGCCGGGACGCCTGCGACGGGCTCCCTTACTTTTCGTTCCACCCAGTTGCCGAAAGGGACCGGGCTCAGCAAATAAGCGGAAGACCGCTCACGGGAGGAAGCTCACTGACGTGCCGTAATTGGCGAAGGGATCTCTTGTCCCACCACATGTCTCGTCGACGTGGTACCAGTAGAGGGGGTCGCAGTTGGCATAGGGGACGTACTCCGACGCGAAGTAGAACCCTACGCCGGGCACATAAACCCCGGCTCCGTAGTCGCCCCAACGGGGCCGGGCGGTGGCGGGAGTGGGCACGTACTCGCTGAAACCGTCTTGGGGAGCTTGCCCCATGGCCGTAAGGTAGACGGTCTTCCCAACCGAACCCACTGAACTGGCCGTCACCCTGCTAAAAGCGCTGCTCGGGAAGTAACCGCCGCCGTCGGCACCCGATGGGCCGCCATTTCCTGACAGCGTGAAGGACATAACCGCTCCCTCGGCGGCACTACCGCCCACCAACGTCGGGAACTCGATGTCCTCGTGGGCGGCGGCCACGTACCCCTGGTTGGTGAGAGTGAAGGTGGGTGCTGGCCCGGTGGCTCCCGGGCTCACCACCCAGTACGCAGCACCGGTGTGGATCTCGCTCGCCGGCCCGAACGTCTCGTTGACCAGAGTGGAGATGGCGAACCAGATCTGGCCTCCCGCATACGATGCTTGCGTCGCGCCATCGCCGTTGCTCGCGATCCCGCCTTCGGGGCAGCGCGGTGCGGTCCCCGTATACCCGATCAGTGCGGCCAATTTCTTGCAGTATGTCCCGAGATCCAATGTGCCGGCCTTTTGGGCGCCCAGGCCGCAAACGCCTCCCTCACTAGCCGGGCAGCCCGCACCCTCGTCCATGTACGGCTCCACGCCGGTGAACACCTGCCCACCGAAGGCAATTTGCGAGCAGGCCCTGCATTTCTTGCTATCGAGGTTGGACAGGCCGGTCCAATAGAACACCGCCACCCGGCTGTCCCCTTCCCCGGTGAAGTCAAGCGAACCGACCATGAAGCCGGTCCCGCCGAAGTTGTTGTCGAAGTCGCTGGCGGACGGCGAGCTGGCGGGGATGTCCTGGTACCAGCAGGTGATCCCGGCTGTTGGGCCGCTGGCGCAGCTGCCATCGGGAGGTTGGATGGCTGGGTCGGTGCCCATGTTGACGTGGACCAAGTTGACCTGGGTGGCACCCGCCTCGAGGGCAGACTTCTGCAGGGCCAGCTCCTGGGAGCCGTTGAAGCCCAGGCAGCCATAGGCCGGGCAGGCCGGGACGGTCGCCGGGTTGAGGTTGAACTCGTCGTAGAACAGCAGAAGGGCGTCCTGGGTGTTGCCGATCTTGGCAAAGTCGTTCAAGAGGTACCCCGCGCCGGGGTCGTTCGGGCTCAGCTGGTTCGGGTCCAAGAAATAGACGTTCCAAGTGGTGGTGAGGGGGTTGTCGTTGCTGCTCACGGCGAGCCCCTCGCGACAGGCGTCGAGCACCCCCGCAAAGCAGCCCGTGAACGCCCCGCCGCTCGCTTCGCTGTTGGTCGAGACAAACTCGGTGATGAACCAGTGCCCCCCGCTGTCTGGGTCGTACAAGCACATGACGTCGCCCCCACTGCTCCATCCGAGGGACGTGAGCCCCATGAGGCTGTCAAGCGACACGATGGGGGATGCCGGGCTGAGGTCGGAGTTGAAAACCTGGACCTCCCCGATGTTCGTCGCTTCCATCACATACCCGTTCCCGGCGCACAAGCCCTGGTCAGGAGGCTCGACGTCCTGGCCGTACAGCCTTCCGTTGGCGGTGGCAGCCAGACCGTAGAGGTTCGTACTGGCTCCACCGTGGCTCGTGCTGATCGCATCGCACCCAGCCCCGAGCGGCTGGCAGCTCACCATGGGGACATTGACGCTCGGCACTGAGGCCGGCGGGCTGCTCCTTTTGCTCTTGCCTGGCGGGGCTGGGTGAGGGACCTGGTGCGGGCCGCGCTGGTTGGGCGCCGGGCTGGCCGCCGGGGTGGCCGCCGTGAACGGGGAAGGAGTCTGGTTGGAGCGGGTCAACTGGCCAACTTGGGGGGGTGACGACGCGCCGGAACCCAGCGGCGTAGCTGTGACCGCTCCTGCCCTCAGCGCAGTGCCGGTCGCACCCGCGCCCGGCAGGATAGGTGACAAGACGATCATCCCGGCCGCGCTCAACGCGAGGACCGCGGCCTTCAAAACCCCGGGTCGCCGCATCGCACCCCTCCTCTGCTACTCACTTGAGCCGACCATAGGCACGGCACTGCCGCCTGTCAACCACCTTCTTTCCCTCCCGAGGCTGCGGACAGCCGCACACATAGGCCCCTAGGTGCTCGCCGTTGAGGGGTTGAGCGGCTCCGGCGCTCGGCCACTACGGAGGGTTCGACGTTGCCGGGCTCCATCTACTTGGGGCCACTCACCTACTCCGTACTTGGGGCCACTCACCTACTCCCCTCGCTTGGGATCCAGGCCTCCGGCCGGGCTCATCGCGTCGGCCCGGGCCAGGGCGCTCGGCCACCAGATGCGCTTGCCGACGTCGGTGACCAACGCCGGCACCAGCACCGAGCGTACGACGAGCGTGTCGAGCAGCACGCCGAAGGCGACGATGAAGCTGATCTCGACCAGGGCTACCAGGGGCAGGATCGCTAGGACGGAGAAGGTGGCCGCCAGCACGACCCCCGCGGAGGTAATGACGCCGCCGGTAACCCCGACGCCAACGGCGGTCCCGTCCTTGGTGCCCCGCACGACAGCCTCCTCCCTGATCCGGCTGACGAGGAAGACGTTGTAGTCCACACCCAGCGCCACGAGGAAGATGAACGCCAGCAAGGGGATCGTCTGGTCCACCCCGGAGAACCCGAACGCGTGGAAGGCCAGGGAACTGACGCCCATGGTGGCCGCGAATGACAGCACCACCGTCAAGGCCAAAAGGACCGGCGCAACGACCGCCCGCAGTAGGAGGCCGAGGATGACCATCACGATCACGAGCACAAGCGGCATGACGACGTAGCGGTCGGAGGCAGCGGCGTTGTTGGTGTCGAGGGTGGTGGCGATGTTGCCACCGACCAGGGCATGAGCGCCCGAAATAGCAGCCACGTCAGTCCGCATCGTGTGGATGGCCTCATAGCTGGCCACGCTGTCGGGGGCCGAGGAAAGAACGGCGAGGATCTCGACCTGGTCCCGGGTCGTGGCTACTGGGAACGCCCTAGTGACCCCCGGGGCCCTCTCGATGGTTCGCAGGACGGGCCCTGCCTTCAAGGCTTCGGCGATGACGATCACGGGCTCACCGCCACCGGCGGGGAAGTGCTTGGCATAGACCCTCTGCCCAGCCACCGACGGGGGGGTGTTGACAAACGCTTGAGTCGGCTGCAAGCCGAGGTCGAACCCCACCAGCCCGGCTGATAGCACGAGCAGTGCGGCGGTCGTCCCGGCCCAGATTGGGCGCGGGTGGCGGACGATGCCCTCGGCAATTCGGGCCCAGAAGCCCCGGTTCTGCCCCACCTCGGACTGGTAAGCGGGCCTGGCGGGCCAGAACAGGTGCCGGCCGAACACAACAAGAAGCGCCGGCAAGAACGTCAGCTGTGCCAGCAGAGCCGAGACGATCCCGACCGCCCCGATGGGGCCAAGCCCGCTCTCGGAGTTGAGCTTGGCGGCGAGGAGGCACAGCAGGCCGAGCACCACGGTCGACGCCGAGGCGAGGACGACGGGCGACACCCGTTGGAGTGCGGCGCGCATGGCCTCGTGATGGTCCTCATGGCGGCGCAACTCCTCCCGGTACCGAGCGGTGAGCAACAGGGCGTAATCGGTACCGGCGCCGAACACTAGGACCGTGAGTATGCCACCGCTCTCACCGCTCACGATCACGCCGGCGTGCTGAACCAGCTGGTAAACGGCCCATTCTGACAGTCCTATGGCCCCGACCACGCTGAGGAGCGGCACCAGCCAGAGCACGGGGCTCCGGTAGATGAGCAGCAAGAGGACGATAACGACGAGGCCGGTGACAACGAGGAGGACCCCGCTGATGCCCTTGAAGGCGCCCGCAGTGTCGGCCACGAGCCCGGCGGCTCCCGTGACATAACCCACCAACCCGGGCCCGCCCGAGACGACGTTGCGGACTGCCTTGATGTCGTCGGTCAACTTTGTGGCGTCAGGCTGCCTCACGAAGAAGGAGTACGAAAGCGCCTCGCCATCCTTGGATGCCCGGATTGACTGCGGCTTGAAATCAGGCACCCGCTGGGCGGCCTCAGATCGCTGGTGGGCGGCGACTGCCCGATCAGCGGCAGTTATGCGACCCGCTTTGGTCACATACACCACGACGCCAGGCACCTGTTGGCCACCCGGGAAGCGGGCCAGAGCATTGTTGACCTTCGTCGACTGGGCGCTGGCGGGGAGGTACGCGATAGCGTTGTTGTTCTCGACCTTGGGCAGCTTCCCGGCAAACGGTCCTGTTAGGGCGGTCACCACCAACCACAGCACTACCAACGCCCACTTGGACCGCCGGCCTGCAGGCAGCGTCAGGGCACGCCTCCATAGACGGCCCGGCCCGGAGGCTCCCGCTGAAGGCTCAGCCATGTACCGCTGGCCGATTTGGGCCGAGGCACGCCAACTCACTGGCCAAAACTACCATTCCATTCGACTATCATGTATCTCAATTATAGAGATAAATGCCACCTCGAACCTTCCGGCACGCAGTAAAAGAGACCCTGCCATGCCAATGCGCTCTCTGAGAGGCCACGAACCGGCTCGTCATGGGACCGTGTCCCGCGTGCCACGCTTGGGAGAGGAGACCAGGACCCCTTGCCCCGTCATGCTGCCCTAGCCCTCCGAGCTGAGATCATCGACCTGCTGCGCAGCTACAGTGTCGAAAGCCAGCGCCTCGTAGAGGTCTTCGCGGCCACCCACGGGCTGCACCACACCGACTTGCGTGCCCTCGTTGCCGTCCTCCATGCCGAGCAACGAGGCCAGCCGCTCACGCCGGGAGAGCTG
>JAKAWM010000231.1 GCA_021827285.1 Actinomycetes bacterium
TCTGGAACCTCATGTTCGGGCCTAGGCTGGTGGCGGCCATGCACCCGGCGAAAAATAGACCGCGGACGTTTGACTCAAACGACCGCGACAACACGGGCGCTCTCCCCGCCGTATTGAGCGACCGGCGCAGCTCGGGAGTGAGGAAGGCTAGGCGCTCGATGTCCACGTGGTACCCAGTGCCCGCGACGACATGGTCGTACAAAGCTTCTTCTTTTCTCAGCCCACCGTCCAACGCTAGCCGCACCCGAGTCCCGACGACAGAAGCCTCGATAACCCGGGTGGACGTGCGGGCTGGGAACTTGCCCTCCACCCGATCGCGTAGCCAGACGGGGCCCACCGGGCCAAAACTGGTGTAGGCCTTGTCGACGCGAAGCTTCTTGGGAAGCGCCCGGAAGACGTCGGAGAGGTGGTAATAGCGCCAACAACGCCACTCTTCGCACAGTGGTGTGGCCGGCCATCTGAAAGCCGCGAGCGGCTTGTCGAGGTCCGGCGCCGGCCCGTTGAACTCGAGGTGGGCAGCCCGCGCTATAAGTTCGACCTCAGCACCGGTCTCGTGCAGGAGGGCAGCCACTTCGAGCGCAGAAGATCCCGCGCCCAACACGGCGACGCGGCGCCCGGCGAACCTCGACAGATCGGAATGGGACGAAGTGTGCGTGGCCAGGTCGTCGGGGATATTGCGAAGGATGGCTGGAGAATAGGCGAACGGCAACAGGCCCGTCGCGACAACAACCCTCCGTGCCACCAAGTCGAGACCCTCTTCCGTTGACAACCTGTACCTCTCGCCCACTCGGCTCAGCCTTACGAGCTGTTCGCGACGAACGTCGGGCACGAGTAGCTGTGTGTACCACTCGCCGTAGCGCAAAAAAGTGGCCAAGTCCAGCGGGCGGCCCCGCGGCTGGTACTCGGCGCCCACGGAGTGGCAATAGTCCTTAATGCCGTACCCCGAACGGGGCGCGGCAACATCCGAGCCGTAGGTTTCGGATTTGAGGTACATGCCCTGAGGCATGTGGTCGCGCCAGAGGGAGAACGGGTCGCCCAGCACCAGGGTTTCGACACCCTCGGCCCTCAGATGAGCGGCGATGGCCAAGCCGTTAGGACCTGCACCGACTATGGCAACGTTGGTCTGTTCTGGTCCCATGTTCAACTACCCCCAGCCCGCGCCCGACCCCGCTCAAGGTGGCTCCAGACTCCGCGCCCCGATACAAGCCTGCCCACCTTCAGCACTGAATGCGAAAGTTCCGACACTCCTGGTCCTGGATCGTGACGGTCGAAGCAGTCGTAAGCTGCTCTCCTTGTGAAATCCCGGCTGAATATGGCCAGGGCCTTGGCACGCCCTAGGGCGTCCGGTCGGCCTGGGCAGCTCAACGTCTCGAGCAGCCATCGTACATCGCCGCTGAGCCAGCGCAACCTGGCCCCGACGCGATAACCGTTCACCTTCTCCAAGGGCCCGCCAGCAGCCCAGCGCCACAACAAGAGCGGGAAGTCAATGCCGCACCTGGCTGCTAACTCTATGGACCCCGAGAGCCGCGGGTTGATCTCCATGAGCAGCGCTCGCCCCCGTCGGTCGCGGCGGAACTCAACTTCGGAGTAGCCGTCCAATTCCATGGCATTGACAAGGGCCACGGCTGCGGCTCGTATGTCCTCAGGCATGGGGATGCTCTCCCGGAGGACAAAGGCCCCACCCAGTACTGGCGTAGTCCGCATAGCCGCTTGCGCGAACTCGGCCAGTATCTTGCCCCCAGCCCGGAAGAGGCCCACAGCCTCTCGGCGGCCAGGCACCCACTCCTGGACGAGGCAACCGACCCCGACCTGGGCCAGCTCTTTTCCCGCTGCAATGGCCTCAGTCTCATCCATCACGTCCCTCGCCAGAAGGCGCTGACCGCCATGTTCCCGAAGCCACGACATGACGGGTTTCACGACGGCCGGGAAACCGATCTCCAGGGCGGCCGAGCAGACGTCTTCGAAAGGCCCGACCACTGCACCACGGGGCACCGGGATCCCCAGCTGGCGTGCCAACGCCAAAGTCGTCGCTTTGTTGGTGGCCAAATCGAGGGCCTCCTCGGACGCCAGGGCCAATTTGGCGTGCTTTTCGATCCGGCCCCGCCACGGACGAAGCGAGGCTATGGACTCGTCTGTGCCGGGTATGACGACGGTAGTTGGTGAATTGGCAACCAAGTCGACGACTTTGGCCGCGAACTCGTCGGAGTCCTCGCTGAAGTCAGGCACGACGACACCCGCCTCCGCCCAGCGGGACCAGAAGGCAGGAGGAGACCACCGACCGTACACACCACACGTGCGGCATTCGACCAGGGTCGTGGACAGCCCTGTCCGACCTAGTGAGCGCAACGTCGTTAGTGCTTGGCGCGTTCCCGCGTCCAGTACTAAGGCGTCCCGCTGGCGGCTGATGTCGCCAAAGGAGCCGGCCCGGGCTGATGCTTTCTTTTGCGAGGGCACGGGCAAGGCCGTCACGCTCACCGAGGCGTTCTCACTCTCTATCGGGGCAACTCATGGAATGAGCGCCAAAGCAACGATCTGATGCACTGGTGTGGTTTGCGGTAGCTTGAGCCAGCATGGTCGCTGCTCCAGCCGACCGCGAAGGTCCCGCTCAGGCCAGCACTGCCCCACGACAGGGATCTGCTCGTCCTTCCAGAGCACGACGCCACGCTACTCTGAGCGTGCGCCACGCCCTGGTTGAGTCAGTCTCTGCTCACCCTGTCCCCTCCGGGCCGCGCTCCCTAGGCTCCCTGGCCATGAGCTGCGACTCCACTGAGCTCATCGCTCTGGCTACCGCGCAGGGCGTTGCCGGGAGGGCGGCCGAACGCTTGGCTCCCTACCTCGCCCCTGAGGCCCTCTCCCTCTTGACGACCAGGGCCAGGCAGGACGCCATCACCCACTTGATGTTCCTCGGGGCCCTGCCGCGTGTTGCCGCTGCGCTGGAATCCTCGGGAGCGGCCTGGGCCGTGCTGAAGGGCCCCGTGCTGGCTGAAATTTGCTACGCACCGACACCCAGGGGCTATACGGACCTGGATCTGCTGGTCTCGGCGCCACGGATTGGTGAGGCCGTTGATGCTCTCCGCGCCGCCGGCGCGGACTTCGTGGAGCACAACTGGCCACTCATGGTGAAGAAGGCGACCGGAGAGCTCATGATGAGCCTCGACGGTCGGACCGTCCTGGACGTCCACTGGCACCCGGTTAACGACTACCCCGCCCGTCGCCGGTTCCTTCTACCCGCCGCCGACATGCTAGCCCGGGCCGAACGCACCCAGCTCGGGCCGCTCTTTGTCCCTTCGCTCGAGCGCACGGACTTCTTGGTCCAGCTCTCGTGCCATGCATCGCTTTCTGGTGGCCACCTCTTGCGCTGGCTACTCGACATCGAGCGAACGGTCACCAACTGGCCACCCGACTGGGACGAGCTTGTCCGCCGCTCCAGGCAATGGAGGGTGGCGCTGCCAGTCGCCGTGTCTCTGCACCGTGCCCGCCGGACCCTCGCAGCGAGTGTCCCCGAGCAAGTCATCGCCGCGCTAACCGGCACTAAATCGAACCGCCTTCTCGTAAGCAGCCTAGGCTCGTGGGTGCCAGCGGGGCGCCTCCCGGGCGGCCGGGCGTTCGTCAACGGCCTCACCAGGTCGGTTAGGGACAGCATGGCAGCCACTCTGGCCGACTTTGCCAGGCGGAACCTTCTGACCTTAGGGGAGTTGCGCCACCCTAGCGCGTGGGGATCAACCGACCTCAGCCTCCGCCACAACTCGGGAGGCGAGCAGGGCTTCCAGCGCTACGTTTCCATGGTGAAAAGCGCGGATGCTTTCGGCCATGTGGCGGGATGCTGGACGTAGGGTGCTCGGACGGGAACGGTTCGCACCGGCATCCAGGCTCAGCGCCCTCGGTCACAGGACCCGGCACGAAAAAGGCCTTAGGCCCGCATCAGCGGCGAGAGTGCACGCGACCCCACGCAACGCGCTCACAATGGGCCACGCACGGGAAAAACTTAACTCGGGGGGGCCATGGCGTCACGGGCTGGTCGCCGTTGGTGCATAATGACCGTATGACGAGGTCCGATGTGACAACAAGGCCCGCCGGGCAGGATGGCATCGACTACGTGGCTCCTGCGGTGGTAACTTTGGGCAGCCTGGAGCAACTGACGCTCGGGCCATCGGGAGGCAGCAACACCAATGACCTGCCCTGGTGCGGTCCCTCCTAGGTCCTGACTGACCAGGGCGCCGGCTGGCTCGCCAGTCGCTCGAGCGTTCGCCTTGCCGGTCGGCCGCGACCCGACCGCCGACGCGGGGCCTCCCTACCTGATGGAGGGGCCCGAGGTACTTCTCGGCTTCGTGGCAGGGTCACGGCCAGTTGTACGCGGGCACTTAGGCGCCGCGCGGCCAATCCACCCGCGAGCCGCCTTGGCCGCGTCCCTGACAAACCTCGTCCAAAACGGTCCCTGCCTAGTCAGTTTCTCGGGTGGTCGTGACTCCTCGGCCATTCTGGCGCTTGCAGCGGACATTGCGCGCCGTCGTGGCCTACCTCTCCCGGTCCCCTTCACCCTCCGCTACCCCGCTGCCCCCGAGGCGAACGAGTCCGCATGGCAGGAGCTGGTTGTGCGCCACCTCAGGCTCGACGACTGGGAGGTTATCGACGTACCCCCGGAGTCGGCTGAACTGCTCGGCCGGGTCGGGACAGCCTCGCTGGCGGCTCACGGGTTGATGTGGCCACCCGCCGTTCACCTGGACAATACTTGGCTTAGCCATGCCCGTGGGTCGACCGTGATCACCGGTGACGGTGGTGACGACATGTTCGGTCCCAGGCGAGCCACACCCCTGCGCTCCCTGGTCCACTTGGTGCACCGCTACCCGAGTCGCCTTGACCGCTCTGTGTTGCGAGGCGCGGTCAAAGAGGCACTGCCAGTCCGGGCCCGGGCCCAGCTCGCCTACATCAAGATGAAGACGGCCACCGACTACCCCTGGTTGCGGTCCCCTTTCCGAGAAGAGGGTCTCAGGTTAGTGGCCCGCTGGACGACCTCCGAACCTTTCTCCTGGCCGAATCCTATTCG
>JAKAWM010000232.1 GCA_021827285.1 Actinomycetes bacterium
ATGTATCTTTCAGCTCGTACCAGCCATAAGGCCCTTCACGAACCACCGCTGCATGACGAGCACCACCACCACCGGTGGCACCATGGCTAACAGCGCCACCGCCATCACCAGGTTCCACTGAGGGACAGCGAAACTCTGGGCCGCCGAGATCATCTCTTGGATGCCCATGACCACCGTGGCGCTGCGTGGGCTCGTCGAGACAACGAGCGGCCACAGGTACTGGTTCCACCCGTACACGAACTCCAAAACGAAGATGGCAGCCAGGTTGGTCCTCGACAACGGCAGGACGATGCTCCACAAAAACCGCAATGGGCCAGCACCGTCAATGCGGGCGGCGTCAGCCAACTGGACGGGGAAGGTCATGAAGAACTGCCGGAAGAGGAACGTCGCCGTAGCCGACGCTACCAAGGGCAAGATCAAGCCGGCGTAACTGTTCAAGAGGCCGAACTGGGCAGTCACTTCGTACGTAGGGAAAAAAATAACGTTGATGGGCAGCATCAAGGTAATAAATATCAGCCAAAAGGCGAGCATCCGGCCTGGAAAACGGAAGAACGCCACCGCATAGGCCGCGGGGATAGAAAGCACCAGCTTGCCGATCGTTATGCCAAGGGCCATAACCAACGAGTTGACCATGAGCGTGGTCACCGGTGCCGAGTTAGGAAGGCCGCGTGTCAGCACATGCCAGAGGTTGGGCCCGAACTGGCCAGCAGGTAGGAGCGGTACTCCGGTCAAGAGGTCCTTCGCCGGGTGGGTCGCCGCCACGAACGCCAGGTACAGCGGGACCGCGAAGATAGCAGCAGCGAAGATCAGGACCCCGTGGCGCAATGCCTGGCTCAGCCCTCGGTCTCTCATCGGTAGAACACCTTCCTGTTGAGGAAGCGGAACTGGACCGCCGTTAGGGCCACGGCGATCAATAACATAAATATCGTCTCTGCCCCTCCGAGCCCCGTGTTACCGTTTTGGAAGGCGTCCCGGTACACCTGGTACACGACCGTGGTGGTCGCATTGCCTGGCCCCCCGTGGGTAATTACGTCTATAAGGGCAAAGCTTGAGAAAAACGCGTAGAGCACGTTCATCACGAGTAGGTAAAAGGTCTGGGGAGACAACAGCGGGAAGATGACACGCCAGAACCGCGCAAGCCTACTGGCGCCATCTATGTCGGCCGCCTCGACGACGTCCCGAGGGATCATCTGCAGCCCCGCGGTGTAGAACAAAAAGTTGTACGCGGCCTGTTGCCAGACTATGACCGCCACAAGGAGGGCGAACGCCTGCACGCTGTGCAGGGCAAAGTTCCAGTTGACCCCCAAGTCGACCAACAACCTTGCGCCTGCTCCGACGTTAGGCTCGAAGAGGAACAACCACAAGGCCCCGGCGATCGCGCTCGGGACGGCGTAGGTCCAGATCAACAGCGTGCGATAGACACGCCGCCCTCGGCCCGTCTGGTCCACTTCCACGGCGAGGAAAAGACCGATCCCCATTGCCAGCGCAGTGGTCAGGCAGGCCAAGATGACGGTCACCTCGATCGTGCCCAGTTCGTCCGCGACGGTAAAGGCGTTCACGAAGTTCGTGAGGCCGCTGAAGCGCGCCCCCGTGCCGAACGCGGTGGTCTCCTCAAACGACTCGTAGATGGCGCGGACAGTTGGCCAAAGGAAGAAAATGACCACGATCGCGAGCTGGGGTACGACTAATGCATAAGGGAGGAGCCTTTCGCGGAAGATGGCTTCCCCCGTCCTGTCCAACAGAGGACCACCCGGTACGCGCCGACGAGGGTGCCGGCGCCGAGTGGCGCCGGCACCCTCAGGAAAGGCAACAGATTCTTTTGGCGGGGCTGACTCTCTAACCGCCATACTCCGCGGCGAACTCGGCGATCACCTTGTTGCCTTGGGCCTGGGCAGTCGCCAGCGCTTTCGCCGCGCTCTCTTTCCCTGAGAGGATATTGGAGATGGCAGCGGCCTCGTCGACGCGGACCTGCGGGAGGTCCCCAATCCGTATGCCTCGTGTATAGGGAAGGGGCGGTTTGTTCGTAAGCTCTCGGATGGCCACTAAGTCCTGCGGGTGCGTCTTGTAGTAGCCCTCCTTGTTGAGGCGGTTGAACGCTGCGTTGGTCACAGGCACATACCCGGTCTGGGTCGCCCAGTAGTCTTGGGCTGAGGGCGACATGAGGAAGTGGAGGAAAGCGGCGTCACCCTTATAGGTGTTCTGCGGCGCCCCGGACAGGACCCAGAGTGACGCGCCCCCGACTACGGTGTTCTGAGGGGCAGCGGGACTCCCTGCCACGAAGGGCAGTTCCGTGACGTCGAACGGGAACTTGGCGCCCGCCTCGATCTCGGTGAGGTCAGCCGAGCTTTGTTCGTAGAAGGCGCAGCTACCGTCGGTAAAGTTCGGGACCGTCGAGACGGTCGTCCCGCTCCAGCGGTACAAACCGCGCTTGCCGAGACCACCCAAAAATTGCCAGTGCTGGACCATAGGCTTCGAAGTCAGGAGCAGAGTCGGCTTTATCGAGTCGTAGCCATTGTTGTCAGTAGCATAAGGGAAACCGTTCCACATGGCGAACTGCTCCATGTCGGTCCACATGATGTAAGCGCCTGTAGCCGACAGGATGCACTTGGCACCGGCAGAGACAAGAGGCTTGACGTCGTTGGCTAGCTGAGCCCAAGTCTTCGGAGGTGCCTTTATCCCCGCCTTGGCCAAAAGGGGCTTGTTGGAGTAAAGGACGGGGGTCGAACTGTTGAACGGGAGCGAATCGAGCTGGTCTTTCGCCGTCTCGTAGTAGCTGCCTGCCCCACCAATGAACTGCGAGGTGGCAAATTTGTACTTGTACTCCGACATGAGCTTGTAGACCGGTACGTAGACGCCGGTCGCGTCCATCATCGTCGCTGTCCCGGCATCGAAGACCATCGAGATATCAGGTGGCCTACGAGCGCGCACGGCGGCGATCGTCGCCGAAAGCGTGTCGGAGTAGCTACCTTTGTAGAGGACATCGACCGTGTAGGTGCTCTGCGAAGAATTGAACTCCTTTGCTAGGTGCACGAGGTCGCCACCGTGGCTACCGCTCATGGCTGACCAGAACGTGATTGTCACCCGGGACCCCGAGTGCGAAGTGCCCATGTTGGTCGTCGCAGAGGCACCCGTCGCAGGTAGGAGCCCAACAGCGCTGGCCAAGAGCGCAGCCAAAGCCTTACTCGCACTTCTGATATGGGAACTCATAGCCCTCCTTTACCATAAGAATTTGATCTTTCAACCACCTGCAAAAAACTGGGCCGTCCACATCGTGGACACTTCACCCCCTCGGCCCGTCGAGTGAGGTTTGCCTTATGTTTGGCTCTTGTTCATCTAAGCTCTTGGGGCGAGAAAACCGCTTGAGATTACCCAACTTACGCCCAGGTTGCAATAGAGGCGAAGGACCTTAGTCGGGCCAGTTGACGGCTCGCAACTCGGACGCCGATAGCCCAATGCCTGTACACCCTCCCCTACAGCGTTACCCTCTAGTTAGCCTGTTCACCTTCTGTTAACCTGGATGATACCATTAGTTCAGAATGCCCGCCGCTCGCATGGGCAGAAGAGGTGGCGCGCTCCCAGAGAGGAGGGTCGTCCGAGGTGGAGTTGCTCTTTGTCGTCATGGCGGTCGCCTTCGCTTTCGTGAGCGGCGCCAACGATGGGGCAACGCTCGCCGCCATGGGTACACGTACTGGCGCTCTTTCGATCCTGTCGGCCGTGCTCTTGCTGGTCGCCGCCGTCGCGGTCGTACCTGCAGCCGTCGGGACCAACGTGGCGACGACCCTTGCGCACGGCCTCGTCGCCTTCGAGGCGCGGGGCGGCCGGCTCGCCTTCCTGCTCGCCGTCGTGTCGGCCCTGGCCGTCGTCCTGGTCCTCACGCGCCGGGGGCTCCCGACGAGCGTGACGCTTGCGCTCAACGGTGCCATTGTGGGTGTCGGCGTGGGGGCCGGCCTCGCCCTCTCATGGGTGACAGTCGCCGTCGTGGTCGCCGCCGGCCTGCTCGGCCCTTTTCTCGTCTTCGGTGCCGGCTTCGTCCTCGCCCCCGCTGTGCGCTTGGCGCTCGGGAACCCGTCGGCCGGCCAAGGGCGCTCTCGCCTGTTGCAGCGGCTCGGTTTCCTCCTCCAGTCAGTCGCCTATGGGGCCAACGACGCCGAGAAAATGGTCGCCTTCATGGCGGTCGCCACCGGCGCGAGCCTCGACCCGGTCCGTACGAGCACCCTTGACCAGGTCGCTCTGGCCACCTGCTTCGGGGCAGGGGCGCTGTTCGCCATGAGGAGGCTGTCGATGAGGCTGACGGAGCAGATGGTGCGGGTACGCAACGAGAATTCGCTTTCTGCCCTCGTCGCCTCCTCGGTCGTGGTGCTCGCCGGCTCGGCGCTCGGCCTTCCACTCTCCTCGACCCAGTCCTCGACAGCCGGGCTGCTCGGCGGGACGGAACGGGTCGCGCCACAACGTGTGCGCCCTCAACAGGTCGTCGCGTTGCTCATGGCTTGGGCCGCGACGCTGCCGAGCGCCGCGCTGCTCGCTGCTCTAGGCGGCCTCATCGTGCGGGCAACCCGATGACGGCGCGTCATGGTCAACACATCCAGGGCCCCTCGGGACCTTGGCCCGGGGCGCCGCCGGTGTGGCGGCTTAAAGGCCCAAAGCGCCTAAGGGGCCCTAAAGGGCCCCCACGCCGGCGAGCAGGCGGGACTGGCGTGTCGCCCGGGCAAGTACGGCACCGCCCCCGACAGCAGCCACGGCCAAGGCCAGGCCCGCGAGCCGCCGGCGGGCCAAGGAGCGGGAACGGGCCTCTAAGCACTCATGCAGGATGCGCCAGCCATCGTCGCCAAAGGGGGGGGCCGGGGCCCTGACGTGATCGTCTCGCAAGCTCCGCAGCACCCGCAGCAGGTGGCGGTAGCCGGCCAGTTCAGCCTGGCAACCGAGGCAGCTCTCGAGGTGCTCGGACATGGCAGGGCTCGGCCGGCGGCTGCCGTCTACCAGGAGGGGCAGCTCCAAGGAGACGGCGTCGCAGGAAAGGAGGGCG
>JAKAWM010000001.1 GCA_021827285.1 Actinomycetes bacterium
GCTCCGCCACGCCAAGTCAGACTGGGGCGACCCGGGCTTGCCAGATCACGGTCGGCCCCTCTCTCCCCGAGGAGAACGGGCCGCTCGTGACCTGGCTACCTACCTGCGGCGTATGGGGGTAACGCCGGCGCTCGTGCTGTGTTCCAGTGCCCTGCGGGCGCGCCAAACGCTGGGCGCATTGGCCATTAGCGGGGAGGTCCGTTACGAGGACGCGCTGTACGGAGCTAGTGCCGGTGAGCTCGTGGAGCGGCTTCAGCTCGTGCCCGAGGCCACGCCTTCGGTCCTACTCGTGGGGCACAATCCCGGCCTCCAGGAACTAGCCCTTCTCCTCGCAGGGGAAGGAAGCGCCGCTCTACGGGCACGCTTGGGCGAGAAGTTCCCGACGGGCGCGCTGGTCGAGTTGGTGTTCCATGGGCCTTGGGCTGAGCTGGCAGGGGACGGGGCAGAGCTGACCGCCTTCATCGCGCCCCGCGACATCGCGTAGAGGCAGAGCACTAGCAGCTCCCGGCTGACTAACGCCTGGCCGGGAGACCATACGGTGCGTTGGCCAGCTCAGCTTCAATGGCGAGCAGCCGGTTGTACTTGGCCACCCGCTCGCCCCGTGCTGGTGCGCCCGTCTTCAGCTGGCCGCAACCCACCGCGACGGCCAGGTCGGCAATGAAGCTGTCGGGGGTCTCGCCGGAGCGGTGGGACACCATCTGCGTGTAGCCGGCCTCGTTGCAAATGGCGATGGCTTCGAGGGTCTCGCTGACCGTGCCGATCTGGTTGAGCTTTATCAGGGCGGAGTTGCCCACCTTCCGGCCGATCGCCTCACGGATTATGGAGGGGTTGGTCACAAAGACATCGTCTCCCACCAGCTGGGCTCGCCCGCCTAAACGTGCGGTCAGTTTTTCCCATCCGTCCCAGTCGTCCTCGGCCAAACCGTCCTCGATGGACCAGATGGGGTAGTTGGCGACCAGCGTTTCGTACCGCGCGATCATCTCGGCGGTGCTGAAGCGGTGGCCGGGGGAGTAGCGGTAGCTGCCGTCCGGCTCATGCATCTCGGACGCGGCCGGGTCGAGAGCTATGGCCACCCCCTGGGCCCCGGGGGCGTAACCGGCAGAGTTGATGGCCTCAACCAATAGGTCAAGGACCTCTTCGGGCGTGCCCAAGTTGGGCGCGAACCCGCCTTCGTCCCCCAGGCCGGTCGAGTGCTTGCGGGAATGGAGCAGGCTGCGCAAGGCCTGGTAAATCTCGGCTCCCGCCCGTAGCGCTTCGGCAAAGGTGGGAAGCCCTATGGGGGCGAGCATGAACTCCTGGAACTCGAGGTCGTTCTGGGCGTGGGCACCGCCGTTCACCACGTTGAAGTGGGGGACAGGAAGGCGCAGCTCAGCGCCCTGAGGCGATAACCATCGGTAAAGGGGTTGACCCGCAACGGTGGCCATGGCGCGCGCCGCGGCCATGGATGTCCCCACAATCGCGTTGGCACCCAGGCGGGCCTTGTTGTCGGTACCGTCCAGCTCGATCATGGCCCGATCGAGCTCTGCCAGGCTGGCCCAGGACCGCCCGGACAGCAGGCTGCTTATTTCCGTGTTCACGTTGTTCACGGCCTTGCTGACACCCTGGCCCTTGAAGCGCTTCTGGTCCCCGTCTCTCAGCTCTACCGCTTCACGGGTACCGGTGGAAGCTCCGGAAGGGACCCCGGCACTCACGACGGGCCCGTTGGAGAGGCGCAAGCTCACTTCGAGGGTGGGCCGTGCCCGAGAGTCGAGGATCTCGAGGGCGTGTACTTCGGCGATCTCGTAGGACATGGCGGCGTTCCTCGCTTTCTGTTCGGCTGCGTTGCTCTGCGGGCCGGCGCCGCCAGCCCCGCACCCCAACCTAGCCTGGCCCGCCAGCCGGGTCGAAGGGCCGAACGTCACATGGCGATCGAAGGGCCGAACGTCACATGGCGATCGAGGGGGCGAACGTCACATGGCGATCGAAGGGCGAGGGCCTCACGGCGGTCGGGCGGCCGCGGCCGCGCTCAGGCTGGCACGTACCCGCAGGCCGGGTCCTGGCCCAGGGGATCGCCAAAGCTCGCCCATGCCCGCGAGCGCGACCCGCCGCAGAGGTCGCGCAGCTCGCAGCGCCCACAGCGGCCCGAGAACTCGGCCCTGCGGATGGCCTTGAGCAACTCGTGGTCGCGATATATGGCCACGGGGTCCTCCTCCTTCACGTTCCCGAGACGGAGGGGGAGGAAACCGGCTGGAAATGCCCAGCCGTCGTGCGAGATGAAGAAGATGCCCTTGCCGTCCCTCGTCCCTGCGCTGGCCGAGTTGGACGCCTTTTCCGCTGGTCCGAGGCGATGGCGGAGCTCCTCGGACAACTCCTGGTAGAGGGGGCCAAGAGCACGGGCCGAGGCTAGGCCCCCTACCCGCTCTCGCGCTCGCTCAGCCATGACGCGGCGGTACCAGGGTGCCTCTACCGTACGCACCGCGAAACCGTAATGGGACGCGTCGTAGAGGAAGTGGCAGACATCCTCGTTCTCGGGTGGGGACAGCTCCTGCTGGTCCCGTCCTCGGCCCACCTTCACGAGAAAGAAGACCTCCCAAGCCGAGGCGCCAACCTCCTTCACGATGGCGGCCACGCCGGCCAATTCCCGGGTATTGGCGCGCATGACGGCCGTGTTGACCTGCGTCTTGAAGCCGAGGTCGGTGGCCAGCCGCAACGCAGCCAGCGTCAGCTCGAAGTGGCCCGCCACTCCCCGGATCCCCTGGTGGGTAGCTGGTGTGGCGCCGTCCAGGCTGATCGAGATGCTGCTGACCCCGAGATTACGCAGCTCGGTCAGTACCGTGGGTGTGAGCCGGGGTGTGACGCTGGGCGCCAGCGCCACGCTCAGGCCGGCCAGGCGGGCGGCTGACACCAGTTGGAACAGGTCCGGGCGCATCAGCACATCGCCCCCGGTCAGCACGAGCACGGGTAGGCGTTCCGTTGGCGAGGCCCGAAAATGGCTGAGCTTTTCGATGAGCGCCAACCCCTCGTCGGTGGTCAGCTGGCCCGGCCCCGGGTTGGGCATGGCCGAGGCCCGGCAGTGCCGGCAGGCAAGCTCGCAGGCCTGGGTGGTCTCCCAAAAGACCAGGGCCGGCGTTCTGTCGAAGTTCACCCAAATACAATGGGTCAGGCAGACCAGCGGCGGGCAGGGCCGTTGGTCCCGAATCTGCTTGGCGTCGGTACATCGCTGCCTGCGAGGAAGGGCAAAGCCGGGCGGGCTGGGGCCACTGCGTCCCCAAGCACAGGGTGCTCGTGGGCACCCCGGCGAAGCCTGGTGGCCCTTGCCGTGGTGCAAAGATCGTGGCCGTGATCTTGGACATGACACCCGAGGAGGTGGAGGGCTTCCTCCGCGAGCAAGTGGTTGGCCGGGTCGGCTGCCACACGGGCGGCAGGACCTATGTGGTCCCCGTCATCTTCGCCTGGGAGGACGGCTGCGTCTACGTGTACTCGATCGAGGGCCAAAAGGTACGCATGATGAGGCAGAACCCCGAGGTCTGCTTCGAGGTGGACGAGTACCGCCCCGGTGGTAGCTGGCGGAGCGTGATAGTGCAGGGGACATACGAAGAGCTGAGCGGCGACGACACCGGCCTGACACTGCGTCTACTGGGCTCCCGCTTCGCTCGCCGAGCCAGCGGCCGGGCCAGCACGGCCGGCAGCTCAGGCGCCGAAGGCAGAGGGCAAGGGCGTACGCCGGTGGCCTTTCGCATCCGCGCCCGCGAGGTTACGGGACGCCGGGTAAACCGCTCCTTCGAGGCGAGCGCAAAGCGGCGCGCGGGCAGGTTACTCACCCGGCGGATGGCGAAGGGTTCCTAATGTTCTCCGGGAGCATGTCAAACTTAGGGCCGTCGCCGTGCTGAAATGCTCCAGTTCGTGAACCCTTCTATTTTGGTAAAGCCTCTATTCCCGGGTACAGCCTGATTGAGGAGAGGTTTAGCCTACTTTTAGACGATCCGGTAAAACTACTGCTCGCTCCAGGGTATGCTGGTGGCCAGAAAGAAGGCTGCCATGGCCAGATGGCATTGCCCCGTTTGTGGGCTAGATTTCGCTTTTCACTCCGAGCTCGACTGGCATATTCGTGAATCCCATGCTCTTAAGCGTACCGCCGGCCTGGCCGGGCAATTGGAGAGAAAGGCCGTGCTCAGCTGGGGCCTGCTAAAGCAATTGCACTCTGCTCAAGAGGGCCTCTCTGCGTCATTGTTCTTATGGACGACCCCAGCCCCGGTTATGACCCGTTCGGACGCCGCTAACCTTCGCCAACTGGCGGCGCGCGCCAGCGAACGGCTTTCCCGAGACCTCCGAGGAGAGGCGTTGGCGCGGATCGAGAGCCGGCTGGGCGAAGCGGTCAGGGCCGCTCAGAGCGGGCCCACCGACCATGGCCTCGCCCTGTTCGTGAGCCAGACGGGTGCCGCGGTGGTGCCCTTGCCCTTCGCGCCCCGGGAGAGGGTCGTGGTCAACCCGACCTTCGCGGTGCGCGAGTTGCTCGATGGCCTGGAGAGGTGCCCTATGTACCGGGCGCTGGTACTGCGCGGCCCCGGGTTCCGGTTGCTCGAAGGCCGCGGCGAACGCCTCAGCGAGATCCGCGACTGGCAGGTGCCGAACCCGTCGCTATGGCGTGCCGCTCGGGCCGAGGCCAACCAGCCCTGGGCCAGATGTTGGACGCCCCGGCAGCGGCGGCGGGCCGCTTTTGCAGGCCCGGGCCGGGACCGGGTTGCGGCACAGCTGGGACAACCCCCGGGCGTCGCCGGGCATATCGCCCTCGACGAACCTGGCCTAGCCCCAGTCCAAGCGTCGAACTGGCCACCAGCCTCGTGGTCCGGGAAAGCACAGCCCCGCCACGGCCGTAGAGCCCCACCGCCCGTCCCGGCACTAGCCCCGCCACGGCCGTAAAGCCCCGGCGCCATTCTGGTGGTCCTAAGTGCCCCCAGCACGCATTTCGGACCACCAGAATACGGCTTCGCCTTCCTCCGAAGGCACTTACTTGACGATCCCGCCCCTTGTCATCGCCTCCACCGCTAGGGCGCGATCGACTTCCTCTTCGGAGAGCAGCCCCCGCTCTAGCACCACCGTCCGCAGGTCTTTACCCTCGGCGAGCGACTGTTTCACCACTCGAGCCGCCTCCTCGTAACCGATATAGGGATTGAGAGCGGTAACGATGGCGGGTGACGAAAGAGCGTAGTTGCGGCATCGCTCGGCGTCGGCTTCCAGCCCGGCAATGCAGCGATCGGCGAACAGGCGGCTCACATTGGTGAGTAGCCGCAGCGATTCGAGGAGGTTGCGGGCAATTACAGGGAGCATAACGTTCAACTCGAAGTTCCCGCCGGCGCCGCCAAAGGCAATGGAAGCGTCGTTGCCGATGACCTGGGCCACAACCTGGGACACGGCCTCTGGTATCACCGGGTTCACCTTTCCCGGCATTATCGAGCTCCCCGGCTGGAGGTCGGGGATCCGGATCTCGGCCAACCCGGCCCTGGGCCCGCTCCCCATCCAGCGCAAGTCCGTGGCGCATTTGTAAAGGGATACGGCCACCGTCCGCAGCACGCCCGAAACTTCGACCAGGGCGTCGCGTGAACCCTGGGCTTCGAAATGGTCCCGGGCCTCCCTTAGGGGCAAGCCCAGTTCGGAGGCCAGCCGTCTTATAACCCCGGCGGCAAATCCCGGCGGGGCGTTCAGCCCAGTACCCACGGCAGTACCACCCAGGGGTAGCTCCCCTACCCGGGGCAAGCTGGCCTCCAGGCGTTCGATGCCGTGCTCAATTGCGGTGGCATAACCGCCCATCTCTTGGCCCAAGGTTACTGGGGTGGCGTCCATCAGATGCGTACGACCGGCTTTCACCACGCCGGCAAACTCAGCTGCTTTTTGGCGGAGCGTGCTGGCCAGATGCCCGAGGGCGGGGATGAGGGCGTCCTTCACCTCGGAGGTCGCAGCTAGGTGGATGGCCGATGGGAACACATCATTGGAAGACTGGGAAGCATTGACGTGGTCATTGGGGTGCACTTGCTGGCCCATGCGCTCCGTAGCCAGCGTGGCCAGGACCTCGTTCATGTTCATGTTGGAAGAGGTACCCGAGCCGGTCTGAAAGACGTCCACGGGGAACTCGCCGTCCCACTTGCCGCCGGCTACCTCGGTGGCCGCCTCGGTGATAGCCGCAGCGATGGCGGCGTCGATGACGCCCAACTCGGCATTTTGCTGGGCAGCGGCCCGTTTCACCAGGGCAAGTGAGCGTACGAGGGAACGCTCTATGGGCTGGCCAGAAACAGGGAAGTTCTCCACTGCCCGCTGGGTTTGGGCCTGCCACTTGGCCCGGGCCGGCACCCGGACCTCGCCCATGGAGTCATGTTCCACCCGGTAGGCCTCAGTCGTACCACTCATACCCATGAGGGTACTCCGCAACCCGATGGGACTGCCTAAACGAAGCTACCCGTGACGGCTGGGGCAGAAGTTGTTAAAGTGACTGGCGGGGCCGGTGAGTCGGGGGACCGGTTCGTCGCGAGGAGGTAACCGTGAAGCGCACTCTCAGTGCTCCGCTCGCGGCTGTCCTCGCGGTTGCCCTCTCCGGGGCCTCGGTCGCGTCCGCAAGCTCGCCCCGCGCCGGGAGCCCTCCCAGCACGGCACCAACTGCCGCCGCGGGCCCCTCAGGGTCAGCCCGCCTGGCTGCCACGGAGCGTGCCCGCGCCACCCAGCTGACCGCGCTGATCCAAGCTGAGGGGGTACAGCTGGCCAAGCTGTCCGAGGTGGCCGACCAGGCGGGGGTACGCGCCCAACGCTTGGACGGGGAGCTGCGGGCAGCCGGCCAGGCGGCACAGGCAGCTCGCGCCCGGCTAGGCCAGACCAAGGCGCTTCTTCTAACTCAAGCGGTCGAGGAGTACACCAGCGGGGACCAGCTCGGTTACCCGCTGAGCCTCCTCACGGGTACACGTCTGGTGCTAGTCGCCGGCTACGAGGCGGCGCTGGGACGCCAGATGCAAGTAGCGATCGATGGGTACACGGCAGCCCTCGCCCGAGAACAAGCCTCCGTCGCCGTCTTGGCGAGCCAGCGCCGGCTGGTGGAGTTGTCGGCCAAACGGCTCTCGGCTGATCGCTCCGCCGCCGCCCGCCAGCAGGCGGTCCTCAAGGCCACCCTCAAGGAGGTTAGGGGCGAGTTGGCGGTGGCGGTGGCCATCGTACGGCGCCAGCAGCAGGTGGCCCAGATAGCCGAGGAAAAGGCCATGCTGGCCAGCGCCCACCAGCTGCCTCCCGAGGGACGAGCGGGGCGGCCCGGCACGTCTGCGGTAACCACGACAGCCGCTACGACCACCACGACCATCCTGGCCAGCACCACTACCGCAGCTACGACCACCACGACCATCCTGGCCAGCACCACGACCACTTCGGCCCCGTCCAGCGATCCGGCCCGTACCTCCACCATCTACCCCACCACGCCGATTGCAGGAAGTGCCCTCTCTACTGGGATTGCAGGAAGTGCCCTCTCTACTGGCCCCGCCATTTCGACGGTTGGGACCCCCGGACCAAGCGCCCGCCTGCGGGCCAGGAACGCAAGCGGGGCGGGTACAGGAACGGGGCTGGTCAGTACGGCATCGATGAGTGCGGCCACACCCGAACCAACCGAGCCGTCGGGTGCTAGCTCTCTGCCTTCGTCCCGCCGCCCCACCTCCTCTCGAAGCGTCACCCCGTCAAGCAGCACCACGCCCGGCAACACCACGCCGAGCAGCACCACCTCTTCGACCAGCACCACCCCGCCGAGCAGCTCTACCCCGCCCAGCAGCACTACGACTTTGGGCGCCACTACCCCGACCCCCCTGACGGCACCCACCACCACATCGACAACCACGGTCCCCGCGGGCTCGGGTGCCGCAGGGGCACCGGCCTCGGGCTGGCAAACGGCGGTCGCCTTCGCCGAGTCGCAGCTGGGCAAGCCCTATCAGTGGGCTGGCTCTGGACCGAACAGCTACGATTGCTCCGGGCTCACCATGGTTGCCTGGTCAAGAGCGGGTGTGCTCCTCCCGCACTCAGCACAGGACCAGTACAACATGACCGCCCGGGTCGCCATCGGCCATCTTTTGCCCGGGGACATGGTGTTCTTTGGCACACCGAGCGACGTCTACCACGTTGGCATTTACATAGGCGGGGGCAAAATGGTGGACGCTCCAGAAACGGGCGAGAACGTGAGCATCCAGCCCATTTACTGGACGAACCTCCTGGGCGGCGGGCGAGTCTGAGGCCTCTGCCAAGCCGGCCAGCCGGGGAGCCACCGGTCCCCAGAACAAGGGGCGGGCGGCCTTGGCACTATCGCTTGGACCTGGCCTTTCGTGGCAGGGTGCGCGATCTGGAACTTTTGGTCCACGAGCCGTGGCGCGTCGCGTCGAAGGAGCGGTCCAGTACGACGCGAGAGTACATTGGCGCCGTAGTGGACATCGCGGCGCTGCGCGATGGCAGGGGGGAGCTCGAGACCGAGGCCGCCTTCTACAGGTTGCTCAAGCTTTCGCCGGACCGCCCATCTCCGACCATCTAAGCACAGCCAGGGCCCAACGTAGGCCGTTCCATTGGGAGAACCGCCGGCTACGGGTCCCAGAGCTTCAGCGTCTCTTCACATTCCCTGACGAGTTCACCTTCGTTGGACGTCGCAGTTCGGTTCAAGCCCAGATCGGCAACGCCGTGCCGCCCTTGATGGCTCGCCGCGTTGCCGAGTGTGTGAAACAGGCGGTCGGATAGGCATTACCGTCAGGCCTGCCGGGGCGGGTGTCAGTTACTGCCGGGGTGGAGGTAATTACGGCCGGGGCGGTGGACGGCGCGGTAGGGGCGGTTCCTGGTCAGGAGGGTGTGGTGGACGATGGGGCGGCGGGGGTGGCATCGAGTCGATGCCGGGGGGCTCGCCGGGCCAAACGAGCAGCACATCGCAAGGAGCGTGGTCGACGACAAAGCGGGTGGCGTGGCCCAGGCTGTGGGGGCCAAGCCGGGCACGGTCCCCGTCGCGGGCAGCCACCAAAAGGTCAGCGCCGTTACAAGCCTGGACCACCTCACGCTCGGGGTGCCCGCGTCGGTGGAGCAGTTCGACGTCACTGCGCCCAAGCTGCGCCGCGCCGGCAGAAAGCAGCGCCGACGCCTCTTCGGCCATGGCTTCTCCAGCGTCTTCAGCCGGGTGGCGATGATGCCCGTGGAACGCTCGCCCGAGCAATCCAGCCGCGGCGGCCTCGGCCGTTTCTGAGGGCTCTGCAGGGGTGACGTAAAGCAGGGTTACGGTGGCACTGGGAAGGCCGGACAGCACGCTGGCCGCCCCCTCTATGCAGCCGGCCCAGGTGCCTTCGACCAGCCAGACTACGACCCGCATGGGGTGCATCTTCGCGCGCCGGAGGGCTTCGGGGCGGTCTTCGTGCAGCACGCGTCCGTTTCAGCCCAGCAGCCGTATCGACACCCAGAGGGCAACCGTGGAACTGGCTAAGACCAGCGGCACACTCAGAGCACCGAGGCTGACGAATTCTCTGATGACTGGTCGTTCGCCCTCGCGGTAAAGCACTCGGCGCCACAAGAGGGTGGCCAGAGAGCCCGTGTAGGTGAGGTTGGGCCCGGTATTCACGCCAATCAGGACCGCCAGCACCGCTCCTGGGCCGATAGCACCCGCGGCCGGCAAGAGCAGTAGCACGGCGGGAAGGTTATTGATCAGATTGGCAAGCAGGGCAGCCAGGGCAGCCAGGGCCAGGAGGCTCGCCAGAGACTGGCCGCCCGGGAGCAGCCGGGCGACAAGCCGGCCCAGTCCGTGCACAGACACGGCTTGGACCACTATGCCGAGCGCCAACACGAAGGCCAGGAAGGGGATGTCGAGGGCAAAGCCCATCTCGCGCCAGTTGGCACGCCGGTAGATAAGGGCCGCCACCCCGAGCACTACTGCTCCGGCCAGGGCCGCGAACACAGGTGCGACGCCCAGGGTGGAGGTAATAAAGAAGGCGGCCAAAGTCAAGACGACCACAACGCCAGCCAAAAGGGAACCACCACGTTGACCACTTCCACCCGTGCCTGGGTGGTGGCCAGCGCCGACTTCGCCCCTTCCTACCAGGTCAGCAGCAAAGAAGCGGCGCAGGACGGCCCACTCGACCAGGATCGCCACCAGCCAGGGCAAGGCCATGGTGGTGGCGAAGCGGGCGAAGGACAGCCCGCTGGCGCGATAGGCGAGCAGGTTGGTGAGATTGGAAACGGGCAAGAGCAGCGAGGCGGAGTTGGCCAGATGGGTGCAGGCGTACACATGTGGCTTGGCCCGAAGGCGAAGCCGAGCCGCGCTAGCCATCACGACCGGGGTGAGCAGAACCACGGTGGCGTCCAGGCTGAGCACAGCGGTCACAGTGCTCGCCACCAAGAACACGGCCGCCAGCAAACGGACCGGCACGGCACGGCTGGCGCTGGCCATCTTTTGCCCCGCCACAGCGAACAACCCGAAGCGGTCGCACAGGGCGGCGAGGACAAGGACCGCGGCAAGAAAGCCGAGCGTGGGGCCCAGGGCGTTCGCCACCTGGCGTGCCTGGCGGAGGTGGAGCGAGCCGGACAAAAGGACGATGGCGGCGGCAGGCACCGCAATGACAGCCTCCGGCAGCCCTCTCGGCCTCGTTATCGCGCCGGCCAGAGTGAGGACCAAGAGGATGACGGCCAGCGCCTCAGCCGCGGAATTGGGCACAGTGGTCCTGATGGTAAACCGCGCAAAGCGCCCACCTCGTGCGTCGCCCTCGACCTCCCAGCCTTTGACCGGCCCTATGGCTTTCAGCCGCCGGTTCGGCACCCAAGCTCGAAGTACTTTGACGGGCAAGTCGACGTGGTTCGACGGGCGGCTCGAAGTGCGCGGGAGGAGGGTGGAGCCTCCCCGGCCGAGGTCGGGCGGAGATCTTGGTCGCGCTACAAGAAGGAGCCTGGCTAGTTTAGGGTTCGCTGCTGCCCGGCCAGGGCAAAGTGCTTACGCTGGGCCACCTTCACAGCGTCTGTATGCCCCAAAAGGAAGATCCCTGCCACCATGAGGGCCAGCGACACTACTTCGGCGGTCGTGGCCAGCGGGCCCACCCGAACCGCCTCGCCGAATGCCACCGCTCCAATGGCCACGCTGACCACCGGGTCGGCAGCCGACAGGGCGGGTAGAGAGGCATCCAGCGGGCTGGCTTGGAAGGCGCTCATAGCCAGGACCATGCCCGCTGCGCCGGCGCCTATCAACACGTAGAGCTGCCAGCTCTCCACCAGATGGACAACACCCAAGGAGAGGAGATGGGCGCTGGTCTTGGTCAGGGCAGCGCACTCCCCGTACACAACCCCCCCTGCTGCCCCGTAGGCCATCCCTTGCCACCGCGGGCTCGACTCGTGCCCTACCGCCACCAGCACAGCAGCCACCGCCGCGCCGGCGCCCAGGAGGATGCCCCACGTCAGCGGGCTCACGTTGGGGTGGCCGGCAGCCGGGCTACTGGCCACTAGGAAGACTGCCAGCCCGAGCGTCGTGAGCACGGCCGCGGTCCAGTCGCGCCGGCGCATGCGGTAGCTGGCAAGACGCGCCTTTATGGGAAGGGCGAACAGCAGCCCTGCGACCAGCAACGGTTGGACCACGACCAGGGAACCCCACATGAGAGCCAGCCATTGAAGGGCATAGCCACCTACGTCGCTGGCCAGGCCGGCCAACCACTGAGGCCGTTTGGCCAGGCGAGCCAGGAGGCTCAGGCGCAGGGACGTCGTACCAGGCTGACGCTCGGCCTCGCGTTGCTGCAGCGCCGACGCTAGGGCGTAGAGCAAAGCGGCCGCCAATGCAGCAAGCACTGACACATCGACCAACGCTACCAGGGGGGATGCCTGGTAGCCCAGGGGAAGGTCCGGGGGAAAGTCTTACCCCTGTGCGCTGTCCTGGAGTCGGATGGGAACGCTGGTGCGCACCAGGTTGACCTCAGCGGGGAGCGTGGTCCAGCACCCTCCCGGTAGGTGCCGGCCGGCATCAACCTGGCAGAGCTGGTCATGACTGGACCGGCACTGGGCCGGATGGGCACTGGGGCGGATGGGCACTGGGGCGGATGAGCCGATCGCCGTGCCGTCCTAGACTGGCCTTTGTTGGACTCGCACCACGGGCGCGTGGTGGAACCGGTAGACACAGCGGGCTTAAACTGCGTAAAAGGGCAGGTAGAAGGGGATAGCGGAGGCTGGTCCCGCAAAGAAAGGTGCAGGTCAAAAGGGGTGTGTCGCGAAGGGCCCAGCGGCCGAAGGTAGCTCGGCAAAGCCGAAAGTAGCTCAGTTTGAGGCCAAATTGAGTCCAATGGTATAAACCAAATTGGCGGCCTAACCACTCTGGGTGACAACGGGTCGCCGGGCGACCGATGTGACTTGACCGAGAGGGTCACCAGTATCTTGGGAGACGCGACGACCCCAATGTCGAAGCGAGCTGTGAGACGGAGCAGCTCCCGGCCCTGGTCGAGGGCACCCGCGGGCTTAGCTACCTCGCCTCCCTGAGGGTGGGCGATTGCCTACCAGCTCCCCCGGGCTCTCGGGGTACCGCAGCAGCTAGCAGTTGCGTTCTAGCGATATGGGCCGAGAAGAGAGCGACCAGCCCGCCATCCCCGCGGGGCGGACCGAGGTCCTCTGGGCATGGTCAGTGTTAGGTGACGTAGAGGACTTGTCAACCCTTAATTTTAGTAGTAATCTATTGCTCGAAGGAAGAACACGGAAGGGGTCTGGAGGATGGACCACCGAGCTACGGCTCGTGACCTGAGGCGGCGCACCCGCGCTGCGGTACTGCGCCACATAGTGCTCACAGGGGAGACCACCAGGGCCCAGATCGGGCAGCGCTGCCGTCTGTCTCAGGCGACGGTCGCCAATGTCGTCTCCGACCTCATCCACGAAGGGCTAGTAGAGGAGAGGGGCACGCTCCCTTCGGAGGGGCGGCCGATCGGCCGCATCCGGGCAGCGACCGATGGCCCGTGCCTCATCGGCGTTGACGTGAGCGAGCAGGGCGTCACCGCCGACCTGTTCGACCTGACGCTCCATCGTATCGACCGTGTCTCCCAACAACTCCACCCAGGAGAGGCAGGCCCCAAGACGGTCGCTGAGGCGCTACAGGAGGCTGTGGAACGCATCCGCACTGCCAACAGGGAGAGGTGGAGCCACCTGGTCGGGATCGGTCTTGGCTTGCCCGGCATCGTCGAGACCGCTGCTGACGGGACCACAACCTTCTATGCTCAGAACCTGGGCTGGCTGCCAGCGCGCCTAGAGGACATCTGTCCCGACAACGGCGTCCCCGTGTTCGCGGACAACGGTATACGCACCCTCACCGCGGCAGAAATGTGGCTGGGGGCGGCGGTGGGGGTGCAGCACGGGATAGTCATGTTCGTTGGCCACGGCATCAGCGTCGGCATCATCAGCTCTGGCCAACTTCTCCGTGGGACAGCGGGCAGCGCCGGGGAGTTCGGCCATACCAAGATCGCCCTTGGCAGGCGCAGGTGCCAGTGCGGGCAGTACGGCTGCTTCCAAGCTCACGTCGGTGGCGAGGCCATCCTCGATCGTTGGGACGGCCGCCTGAGAAGCGACAGGGGACCGGAAGAGCCTGACGGGCCGGCGGAAGAGGCCCGTCTGTCCGAGTTCCTGGCCGCAGCCGAGGCGGGCGACAAGAAGGCACGTCGAGTGCTCGACGACGTCACCCGCACCCTCGCCCTCGGCATCGCCAACCTCGTCAACCTGTTCAACCCCGAGCAGGTCCTGCTGGGGGGCTGGGTCGGGACCAAGCTCCTGGAAGCTCGCCCGGCCGACCTCGAAAGCTACGTCCGGCAGTTCGCACTCGTGCGCCCGGGCCAAGAGGTCCGGCTCGGGGGGTGCCAGCTCGGGAAGGACGCAGTAGCCATCGGGGCTGCCCTGTTGCCCCTTGAACGACTTATCGAGTCGAACCTCAGGTCACCGGAGGTGGCACATTGACGACCACACTGTCGGCACATGAACTGGCTCCGCTCGACCTCACCGCCTTCCCCGAAGAGTTCCTTTGGGGAGCGGCTACGGCCGCGTACCAGGTGGAAGGTGCCGTGTCCGAGGACGGACGTGGCCGGTCCATCTGGGACACCTTCTCTCACACTGCGGGTAGGACGTTCCATGGCGATACCGGCGATATAGCCTGCGACCACTACCACCGCTGGCGTGAGGACATCGAGCTTCTCAAGGGCCTTGGCCTGAACGCGTACCGTATGTCTTTTTCGTGGGCGCGGCTCCAGCCGAACGGCCGCGGCCCACTGAACCCTGCGGCCGTTGCCCATTACCGCGCCGTCCTTGAAAAGCTGCGCTCCGTCGGCGTCAAGCCGTTCGTGACGCTATACCACTAGGACATGCCCCAGGAACTTGAGGACGCTGGAGGCTGGCCCCAGCGCGACACTGCAAAGCGCTTTGCCGACTACTGTGCGTTGGTATCCAAGGCGTTCGACCACTTGGCCGGCCACTGGGTGACCTTGAACGAGCCTTGGTGCTCGGCGTTCCTCGGTTATGGCAGCGGGGCGCACGCCCCCGGCCGCAAGAGCCGCCGGGACGCGGTGGCCGCGGCGCACCACCTGAACCTGGCCCACGGCCTTGCCGTCCAGGCGGTGCGCGCCGAGCGCCCGGCAAGCAGCATCGGGATCTCGGAGATCGTCACTGACTACGTGCCGACATCACAACTCCCACGGGACACGGCCGCTTTGGCCAGGGTAGACGCCAACAGCAACCGTATGTTCCTTGACCCCCTGTTCCGCGGCGGTTACCCCGAAGACGTCTTAGAAATGTACCGTGCGGAGGGGCTCGGCGAGCTGGTGGCTGACGGGGACGAAGCGGTCATCGCGTCCCCGTTGGACTTCCTCGGGGTCAACCACTACCACAGGGTCGTCGTCGGTGCCGACAACGGCGACCCTGACTTGGGGGCGCACCTGGCCCACGTCGAACCGGCAGCCACCTCGCTCGGCTGGTCAGTATCGCCGGGATCATTGAGCAACGTGCTCCTGCGAATTTCCCGGCAGTACACCGACCTGCCGCTCTACGTCACCGAGAACGGGGCTTCCTTTGAGGATTACGTGGACCCGGCCGGACAGGTGCTCGACACCCAGCGGGTCGAGTACCTCCACGGATATCTCGCGGCTGCGGCGGGCGCCATAAGAGAGGGGGTGAACCTAAAGGGCTACTTCGTTTGGTCCTTGCTCGACAACTTCGAATGGGCCGAGGGTTTCCGCCCTCGTTTCGGCCTCGTATATGTCGATTACGCCACCCAGGCCCGTGTGCCAAAGGCTAGCGCGGTCTGGTACCGAGAGCTCATCGCGAACCACGCCCGAGCGGTCGGCCAGGACCGCTCGGGACGAGACAACCAACACACGCAACTACTGGATCAAACCAACTAAGGAGATGGTCCGAATGACAAAACTACCACGGGTTGTTAGAAAGACCGCGGCCGTCGTCTCGGCGGTCGCTTTGTCGGCACCCCTTCTGGCCTCCGGTGCCACGGCGGCCGGTGCTTCCACGCTGCGTCCCGCCGCCCAGACGACCACCCTCCAGGTCTGGACAATGGAAACGGCCAGCAGCTTCACCCAGCTACTGCAGGGGTTCACGAAGGAGACAGGCATAAAAGTCCAGGTGGAGCAGGTGCCCTGGGCCAATGTCAACGACAAGCTCACGACAGCTGTCGCCTCCGGCAACGGCCCGGACGTGGTAGAGGTCGGGCTCTCGGAGCTGCCGTCGTTCGTTGCGGCCGGGGCGCTCTTGAACCTGAAGCCCTACCTGAAGGCCAACCCGGTGCTCCAGGACAACCATTACCTAGCTGCGGTGTCCTCGAAAGTGACATCCCCCCGGGGCGAGGACCTCTCCGTCCCCTGGGTAAGCGACGTCCGCATCTTGTTCTACCGGAGTGACATCCTGAAGCAAGCGGGCATCTCCGCACCGCCAAAGACATGGGCCCAGCTGTTCCAGGACGCCACGAAGTTGGCCCAGCGCGGCACGAACCAGTACGGCTTCTACATCCCGCAATGGGACAGCGCACTACCTGTGGAGCTGACCTGGCAGGCCGGCGGCCAGGTGACGGGGCCGAATGGCAAGGTCACTTTCAACAGCGCGGCCTTCAGGGCGGCGGTCAACTTCTACACGAGCTTCTACAAGGACAAACTGGTGCCCACTGCTTCCGACTTCGACCAGACCCAGGGCTTCATATCCGGTGCTGCACCGATGCTGATATCGGGCCCGTACCTGGCCGCGTCCATCAACAGTGAGGCACCTGACCTGAAGGGCAAGTGGGACGTCGCCCCGCTGCCGAAGGACAAGGACGGCACTTCTCTGTTCGCCGGCTCGAACATGGGGATCTGGTACAAGTCAAAGAACGTTGCTGCTTCGCTCAAGCTGCTCGATTACCTGGCAAAGCCCTCGACGCAACTCCAGTGGTTCAAGCTGGCCGACGAACTGCCGACCAACACGTCCGCCCTGGACGCCCCGAGCCTCATCAGCGACCCGATGGTGCGGGTCTACGTGGACCAGCTCCGCAACGCCGAACCGCTCCCGCTGGCCCCGCAGTGGAACCAGATCAGCACGGACTTGTTGAACTCCCTCAACAGCATCGTCCTCGACGGCGCCAACGAGCAGGCCACCCTCAGCAAGCTGAACACAACGGTCGCCTCTCTTCAGCACTAGCAAGCGTAGACACCCAGCCCTCCTTGCGGGCGCCGCGCCCTCCCCCGGCGCCCGCAGTGGAGCTTAGGAGCAGTCCTTGAGCACCTCTACGATCGAAGCCATCGCCCCGAGCGCGCCCGCCGTCGTGACCGAGGGCCGACCGGCTGAAGGCCCCCGGCCCAGGAGGAGGAGACGCGTCAGCCTGACGCCCTACCTGTTCATCAGCCCCACACTGATCTGCCTGGTGGCCTTCGGTGTGCTGCCCATTGCGGTGGCGGCCGTGGTGAGCCTCACCAACATGAACATAAGCGGCCTGGGCAACCTAGCCAATGTCCACTTCATCGGGCTTTCCAACTACCGCTCCCTCTTCAGCGACCCCGCCTTCTGGGAGTCGCTGCGCAACACTGGCCTCTACGTCGTCGTAGGGGTGCCCAGCATCATCGTCGGGTCGCTCACCATAGCGATAGCCCTCAACCAGAGCCAGTCCCGGTTCTTCCGGGCTCTCCGGGCGTTCTACTTCCTCCCGGCGATCACGGCCATCGTCGCCATATCGCTCATCTGGGGCTACCTCTACAACGACCAGTTCGGGTTACTGAACTACCTGCTCTCGCTCGTCCACGTGCCTCCGGTGGAGTGGCTGACAAGCTCGCTAGTGGCCAAGTTCTCCGTGGCGTTCGTGGCGATCTGGCGGGCCTCGGGGCTCGACATCGTGATCTTCCTGGCCGGCTTGCAGGCCATCCCCGCCGACTACTACGAGGCCGCGTCCATCGACGGCGCCGGCCAGCTGCGCCAGGTCTTCAGCATCACCCTTCCCCTGCTCCGCTTCGCCATCTTCTTCGTACTCGTCACGACTCTCATCAGCTGGATGCAGCTGTTCGACGAGCCCTACGTCCTCACGGCGGGCGGGCCGGTGCACGCGACGACATCCATTTCCCTTTACATCTACCAGCAGGGCTTCAGCTACAACGAGTTCGGGTTCGCGTCGGCTGCGTCCATGGTGCTGTTCGCCATGATCGCAGTCGTGACAGCCGTCCAGCTCCGCGCCCGGAAGAGGGGTGCCAGTGACAATCTCTAGTAGGCGGGACCGTCGGCGCACTGTCCCGATCGGGCTAGCCCTCACCGTCGGCGCCGTACTGACTGCCTTCCCCTTCTTTTGGATGCTGACGACGTCGTTCAAGCCGCTCGACCAGTCTTATACCTATCCTCCCAAAGTCGTCCCAACCCGCTGGACGCTCAGCAGCTACATCGAGCTGTTCACGCAGCTCGACTTCGGCCGTTACCTCTTCAACACCGTCATCGTGGTCCTGGTCAGCTTCGTCGGGCTTTTCTTGATGGCCATGGCCGGCTACGCCTTTGCCAAGTTCCGCTTCCGCGGCAAGGGGCCTCTTTTCATGCTCGTGCTGTCGACCATGATGATCCCCATCCAGGTGACTATGATCCCGACGTACCTGATCCTGAACAGTGTTAAGTTGACCAACACGCTCGTCGGGATAGCGCTACCCACGCTTGTCAGCGCGTTCAACGTGTTCCTGTTCCGCCAGTTCATGACGACCATACCCGACGAAGTCCTGGAGGCCGCCCGGCTCGACGGCGCCCGCGAGGCGCGGGCCTTCTTCTCGATCGTGCTGCCCATGTCCAAGCCCATCCTGGCAGTGGTCGGGGTGCTCACTTTCATCTCAGGGTGGAACAGCTTCTTGTGGCCCCTCATCATCGCCAACGACCAGAACCACTACACCCTGTCTGTGGGGGTGTCGCTGCTCAACAAGCAATTGGCCGTGAACCCCCCACTTGAGATGGCGGGCGCCTCCATGATGGTGGTCCCCATCGTCATCGTGTTCATGCAGCTGCAAAAGTACATAGTGCGAGGAGTCAACATGTCGGGGCTAAAGTGAACGGCCGGCCGAGGCTCCCCCGGGGACGGCGGCCGAGAGGCTTTTTACACAGGGAGGGCACCCGAGTCGTCGACGGGCAGGGCGAACCCGTGCTCCTGCGCGGGATGGGGCTTGGGAACTGGCTCCTGCCTGAGGGCTACATGTGGGGCTTCGTCGAGCCAGGCCCACAGTCGCCGCGCGAGATCGAAGCACTGGTAAGCCAACTCGTTGGGCCAGCGAAGGCGGCTCTCTTTTGGCGAGAGTTCCGGGACCGGTTCATCTCAGAGGACGACATCGCGCGCATCGCGGCCGAAGGCATGAACCACGTCCGCCTGCCCATCAACTGGCGGGTCGTGATGGACCAAACCGGGGTGCTCCGGCCCGAGGGGACCGCGTTGGTCGACCGGCTCATAGAGTGGTGCCGCGCCCACGGGCTCTGGGTCGTCCTCGACCTGCATGGGGCGCCGGGGGGCCAGACCGGCACCAACATCGACGACTCTCCTAACCCGGCGCCAGAGCTGTTCACTGGCGCCCGGTGGCGCGACCTTACGGTAAGCCTGTGGCAACAGCTGGCGGACCGTTACCGCGACGATACCGTTGTCGCTGGCTACGATCTCTTGAACGAGCCCCTGCCCAACGAATACGGGGACCTCTTCCGGAACGAGCTTGTCAAGCTCTACCGGGAGCTGTCGGTGGCCATCCGGGAAGTCGACCCCAACCACATGGTTATCTACGAGGGGGCCCGTTGGGCGACGGACTGGAGCATGTTCAGCGAAGTCTGGGACGACAACTCGATGTTGGAGTTCCACAAGTACTGGTCGCCGCCTGACCGACCGAGCATCCAGGGCTTCATCGACACCGGGAAGAGCCTGGGCCTGCCTATCTACATGGGCGAGGGCGGGGAGAACAACCTCGACTGGGTGCAAACGGCTTTCCAGTTGTACGACGACTGCGAAATCTCGTGGTGCTTCTGGACCTGGAAGAAGGTCGGGGTCCGCACCTCGCCGTGCTCGGTGGCCCCGCCCGTCGGATGGGACGAAGTTCTCGCGTACGCGGCCGCCAAGGCGGAGAGGCCGGCCAGCGAGAGGGCCTGGCGAGTTCTCCGTGAATTGGCCAACGCCACGAGCCTTTCCCAGTGCACCTACCAGCCCGAGGTGGTCCGGGCATTGCTCCGGCGCCCGCCGGTGAGGATACCAGCGACCGGCTTCGGGTTCCGTGGGCCAGGCATTTCCTATCAGACAACTACGGCCGTGGCACTTCGCGACTTTCGCAGCGATGACCTGGTCACGGTCCACCACAGCAACGGCGCAGAACCCCTGAACTTGGACTTCCACCACTCTCCAGCCACCCCGAGGTCCGCCCAGGATGAGCTGTTCGTCTCGCTTGGCCCGGGTGACTGGGTCGGCTACGAGGTCGAGATATGCCAACCGGTGCGTCTCGAAGTAGTAGTCCACATGGGGGTCGGCCAAAGGAGCGCCGCCGGTGCCGGAAGCGCCCTTCTCGTCGTAGTCGACGGCGTAAGGGCAGAGACGGTGGCCACAGGGGACAAAAACGTCGTACGAGCTTCGACAGCCTCGCCCGTCGTAGCAGGGTGGCACACCGTGCGGGTAGTTGGGCAGGCGCGAGAGGTCCTACTGCATTGGCTAGAGGTGATGCCGGCGCGTTGACGTGCACCGGTCCGCCTGGCCTCGCGGGTGCTTGCCCCCCGAAAGTAGCCACAACCACAGAACGACAAGACATCAGGAGGACACCATGAAGGCACGACGATCCGCAGGATGGCTGGGACGAATGCTACCGGCACTGGCATTACTGCTGACCGTATTGCAAGTAACGGCTTCGCCGGCCGCCCGTGCCAGCACCGACCCGAACTTCCTGGCGGCGAGCGGCCCTTACCTGAGGAATAATTCGGGTACCGGCTCGATCGTAACCCTTCGAGGGACGAACCTTGGCGGCTGGCTGACCATGGAGGACTGGATGTCGCCGTTGGGGCAGTTTGCCCTCGGCCGGACAGGCTGGACGGCTACGGCGTCAGTGAACAGCTCCACGGCTGGCAACGTGCTCGACGGCGACGGCACCACCGGGTGGACCACGGGAGCGGCCCAGCAAGGGGGTGAGTGGTTGCAGATCGATATGGGGTCGCCAACATTGCTCAACCGGGTCTTGGTGGACGCGGCCGGGTTCACGGGCGACTACCCCGCCGGTTACCAGGTGCTCGTCTCTTCTGACGGGAGCACCTGGAACAACGTGGCGAGCGGCTCGGGGACGATGCAGCAGACCTCCATCTTCTTCACGCCTCAAGTTGCCCAGTACGTGAGGATTGTCCAAACGGGCACATCGTCGGTTCCGTGGTCTGTCGCGGAGTTCAACGCCTTCAGCGACCCGGTCCTGAACGACGGCGGTTTCACGGCGACGGCATCGGTCACCGGAGCTGGCTACTCTCCGGCCAACGCGCTCGACGGGAACGTCAACGACCGCTGGACGACGGGTACTCCCCAGAGCCCAGGGCAGTGGTTCACGGTCGACATGGGCTCGGTCGTGCCCATGAACGAGGTGATCTTCGACTCTGGTCCGACATCCGCGAACGATTACCCGGCGTCGTACGAAGTCTGGGGCTCCCAGGACGGCACCAACTGGACCAAGTACGCGAGCGCGCTCGGGAGCGGGCGCATCACGACGGCGACCCTCTGGACTACTGAGTACGTTCGCTACCTCAAGATCGTGCAAACGGGGACCAGTTCGTACTGGTGGTCGATCGCAGGGCTCGATGTCTACTCCAGCCTCGCTTTTGACCGCACGGGCTGGACCATAACCGCGTCGCAGACCGAGAGCGGAAGCTCCCCCAACAATGTCAAAGACGGCAACTCGAACACGCGCTGGACGACTGGCGTCGCCCAGGCACCCGGCCAGTGGCTAGAAGTGGACATGGGTGCCACGGAAACCTTCAACCAGGTACAGCTGGACAACTCCGTCGACACCAACGATTACCCCCGCGGCTACACGGTCCAGGTCTCGCCCGACGGTTCGACGTGGACGCAGGTCGCGAGCGGCTCGGGTTACCCCTCTGCGACCCCCATCAACTTCCCCGCCGTTTCCGCCAGGTATATCAAGATAACCCAGACCGGGTCGTCGTCTAGTTGGTGGTCGGTGGACGAGCTGAACGTGTACCTCAACAACGACGACTACGACATGTACAACGAGTACGAGGCGCGCTTTGGGGACGCGACCACACAGAGCCTGCTCAGCACCTACCAGAACAGCTGGATCCAGTCATCGGACCTCGACAACATTGCCGCCATGGGCATGAACTTCGTGCGCCTGAATATCGGCTGGAACACCCTGCTCAACGCCGACGGCACTTGGAGGTCGAACGCCTTCACGGAGATCGACTGGCTGGTGCAGCAAGCCGCACAGCGCCACATCTACGTCCTTCTCGACCTGCACACCCTGCCCGGAGGCGACTGCCCTTGGGAGAGCTGCGGGCGCGAGGGCGAGAACCCGAACGAGTTCTGGAACAACTCGACCTACCAGGACTGGGTGAACAACATCTGGTCGGTCATGGCCGCACGCTACGCTGGGAACCCCTGGGTGGCTGGTTACGACCTCATGAATGAGCCATTGCTCAGCTACAACGAGACAGCGGCCCAAATCCAGCAGAAGAACGACTATTACAACCGGTTGTACAACACCGTGCGGGCTGTCGACCCCGACCACACCATATTCATGGAGGCGTTCTTCGGCTGGAGCAACATCGCTTCGCCGTCGACCTACGGGTGGACCAACGTGGCCTACGAACTGCACCCCTACGACATGCCGGACGGGCTCGACTGGACCGCGCAGAACAGCCTGGTGCAGAGCCAGCTTTCCTCGGTGGCCGCCCAGCAGGCAGCCTGGGACGTCCCCGTGCTCTACGGCGAGTACCAGCTCTACGAGTACGACGACGTCTGGTCGGAGTTCATGGCTGGCCTGAACGCTCTGCACGTGTCGTGGTGCAACTGGTCCTACAAGGTGACAGGTGGTCAGTTCGACGGGGGTGGCGGCTACTGGGGCTTCTACAACAGCGACCCCAACCCGGTGCCCGTCATCAACAACGACAACTCCTCGACCATAAACAGCAAGCTTGCGATGTTCGCCACCAGCGATTTCCAGCCTAATACCAGTTTCATCAACGACGTCGAGAAGTTCACTGGCGGTTTCGATTGGATGGAGCCGACCCCACTGCCGGAGAACAACTGGGTCGCGACCGCCTCGGAGACCGAGCCCGGCGGTTCGCCCGCTAACGCCGTCGACTGGAACACCAGCACCAGGTGGAGCACGGGTGCCTCGCAGACCCCGGGGCAGTGGTTCCAAGTGAACCTCGGCTCCATGCAGGTCTTCGACCAGGTGTCCTGGGAGACCGAGTCGGACGATACTTGGGACTTCCCCCGTGGGTACGAGATCCAAGTGTCGACTGACGGCAGTACTTGGACGACAGTTAAGACCGGGCAAGGCTTCGGGTGGAAACAGGTGGTCGCCTTCGCGCCGCAGTACGCGCAGTACGTCCGCATAACCCAGACGGGGAACGCACAGGAGTGGTGGTCCATAGCCGAGTTCCACGTCTACGCGGAGATGGCGCTCGACCGGTCTCAGTGGACGGCGACGGCTTCGTTGAGCGCTTCTGGGGACCCGCCTTCCAACGCGATCGACGGCAATACCAGCACTCGGTGGAGCACTGGCGCAGCGCAGACCCCCGGCCAGTGGTTCGAAATGGACTTTGGGAAAATGGAGACTTTCAACCGGCTGCTCCACGATGCTGGCTCGTCCACAGGTGATTACCCGCGCGGCTACGAAGTCCAGGTGTCCAACGACGGGTCGACCTGGACGACCGTCGCTACCGGCAGCGGCACCGGTCAGGCCGTGCTGGTCCAGTTCCCAGTGCAGGTGGCGCGCTACCTGCAGATCGTGCAGACCGGCAGCGCCGGGAACTGGTGGTCGATCCAGGAACTGTACGTCTATGGCGAGCAAGAGGACAGCCAAAGCGGCTGGAGCGCAACAGCCTCCTCTACCGAACCGGGCGGGTCGACGTCCAATGCCTTGGATGGCAACCTCAACACCCGCTGGAGCACTGGGGCCCCGCAAGCGCCCGGGGAGTGGTTCGAAGCGGACCTCGGCTCGCCACAGTGGTTCAACCAGGTTGTCATGGACTCCGGCCCGAGCACGGGTGACTACGCGCGTGGCTACATCTTGCAAGTGTCGAACGACAACACTAACTGGCAGACGGTGGCCAACGGCGAAGGCAGTGGGCCGTGGGTCGACGTCAATTTCCCTATTGTCCAGGACCGGTACATCAAGGTCATTCTCCAAGATAGCTCGAGCAATTGGTGGTCGATCGCCGAGTTCCGGATCTTCCAATAGACGTCCGACATGAATACCGAGGCACCAAATGGTGAAATAGGTATCTCAAGCGCTAGACATTTAGGTTCTCTCGTAGGGTCCATCACTTCAGTGGGGGTCCTCGCGTAGGGTGCTGGGGCCGGTTCGTCTGGTTCGGCAGGGAGCTTGACCGGGGCGCGCGAGAGCTCGACTCCTCAAACTTGATCGTCGGCTCGACGAGCCTCCCCGGCCCACGTGCATACCTGTTCGGGAACTGGGTGTCATTCCTGAAGGAGCGCCCCTTGCCAAGGACAGCGCCATCCCTTCGGGCCGGCGCCTTTTCGCTTCTGAGGGTGTCGCGATGGTCGCATAGCGGTTTTCGGGCGCGCTAGGCCTAGCTTGGTCCGCGGCCTGAGGAGGCGGCTGCTCAGCCAACCAGCGTCAGGCCGCGCCTGACAGTGCTACCGCCGTCTACGAAGATCGTCTGGCCCGACGCCAGGACGCCTTTTAGCGAGGCCAGCAAGTGCATAGCCCTGCTGTTGAGGTTCAGGTAGAAGGTACCGCTGCCGCCAGCGCTCAGGCCATAGCCGCTGCGGGCCAGCAAGATGTTGTGGGACCAGAGCAGTATGGTTCCCCGGCAACGGGCGCTGGCGCAACGGAGGCGGAGGCCCACCGAGCCGACGGACACCCTGGTGCGGCCACCGGTCAGGGCGCTGATGGCGGGACGGGTCGGCGCTGGGGCCACCAACGTCACGAGCCGGCGCGCGGTGTAGCCGCCGTTCACGAAGACGGTCTCTCCCGCCACCAAGGCGTGGCCGTTGGCGTGCTCAAGGACGTTCATCGCCCTGGTGTTGAGGCTTAGGTAGAAGGTGCCGGTGCCCCCAACGCTGAGGGCATAACCGTTTTGGGCCAGCAGGATGTTGTCGTACCACAGCCGTATGGAGCCGTGGCAATAAGCGCCCGTGCAGTGCAACTTCAGCCCCGCCAAGTTTTTCGACACCACGACTCGGGCGCTGAGCGGGTCGATAGCCGGCCGAGGAGGTGCCGTGGTCGTTGTCGGCGGGACGGTCGTAGTGGTAGTCGTTGTAGCCGGCGCGGAGGACGTGGCGGCCAGTCCCTGCGCGCCCGCAGCCGTCGTGTTAGTGGCTTCGGTGTCAGCACCCAGGTAGAGGTTGTAGTTGCCCCCGGAGGGGTTGACGGTGCCGGGCATGGTAAGGGTCAGCAAGTCTCCGGCCTGGACCGTGCTGGCCAGCCGGTACCTGACGTCGTTCGACCCCGCGCCCTGCAGGGCGGCCATGGTCTGGGTGCCAGTGGATGTCGTTGAGTCGCTGAGGGTTGCAGAAGCGGGGAGCTCCGTCCCTGCCGGCCCGAGCACCTCGATGGTGTCCACGCCGCCGACCAGCGTGGCGGCTGCCTTGAAGGTGCCGATGGTGTAGGTAGCTAGGGCTCCTGCGGTGTTGGGAGACACGCTGACGCTGGGCCCGGTACCTGTTGCGACCGAGCCGATCACGTAGGAGGGTGCGTAGGCGGGCGTGGGGTCTGAAGTGGTCCATACCGACAGACCGCTTGAGCCGCCGTAGGTCCCGGCCGGCGGGTTCTGGACGTTATAGACCTGGATGGTCAGCGTATTGTTGTCGGCCACAGTGATGTTGGTAACCAAGGTCAGCGTGTCGCCGGCCGACTTGGTGGTGGACGGCACCAGCCCGCTCAAAACCTGGGTCGCACCGGTTGTGTTATCGGTCACCGTAGCTCCCGTCGCCGCGGCGAACACGGTACCCGTGGGGCCTTCAACCGTTATCGACCCGCCGGGCGCCAGTGCCCCGCTCGCCCCGACATTGAAGCTGACGTCATAAGTGGAGCTGGAGCCAGCCGCGTTGCTTGAGAGGCTGAGGGACAGGGCGGAGACCGTCCCACCGAAAAATGCGGGCCCGGCGTAGTGGAAGACGCCCGCCACATCGGCCACGAAGTAATCAGACTCATTGGACGCCGGGTTCACCCCGACGGCCGAGAGGCTCAGTTCGTTACCAGCCGTAATACCGCTGGGCACCGAGACCTGGAGGAGAACTCCTCCTTTGGTCGAGGTCGCGGGGCTGATGGAGGTGACAGCGGTGACGCCCAGGATGGCGTTCGTGGTGGTGTCTACCACCTGGTAGCTGGCCAGGTTGCTCGAAAACGTCACGCCCCCGGTACCCCCAGTGCCACCAGCCGTCACGGAGCAAGTATTCGGCGGCGGTGCCCCAGTGTTGGTGCAAGCCTGCAACTCGATGGTGGTCGTGCCCGCGGCGATCGTGGCCGGCACTGCGATGCTGCTCATCTGGTAAGAGGCTCCAGTGCCCAAGCCATACGAGCTCGCCGTGACGGCCATGGCCCCCGAGCCTGCTGCGATCGCCACGGCGCCGGCGCTGCCCTGCCAGCCCGGGCTCGAACTGGTGCTGGCGTAGAAGGTGTAGGACCCGGGTGCTGGGTTGATGGCAGCAAAGGTGAGCATCAGGGTGTCACCGGCGTGGACGCTCCCAGTACCACCGAGGTAAACCACGAGGGGTGCGGCTTCGGCCGAGGCCAGGTTGCTCTCAGCTGCCCCGACGGTCAGGAACCCGTTACCTACGGTGGCGTAGAAGGTGTACCCGGTAGATGGGTCCACAACGCCGACCCCAGATCCGGAGACGGCGGAGACGACGTGGTTGTAGGAACCGGTTGCCGCGTCGCCCTCGGCGAGCCTGAGGTAGGAAGCACCCGCCTTGTTCGCACTGACGCTGAGCGCCAAGGGCGTCGTGAACTGCACGGTGTAGTTACCCGTGCTTCCTTGGGTATTGGGTGTGACCGCCGCGCTCAGCCCGGTGACCGCGGATGGGGCGCCGCTGATCGTATAGCCCAGGGTTGGCAGGGGCGAAAAGGCGGACGCGCTAACGGCGTTGACCACCGACATCGCTCCGAAGCTGACCATGCCGAGGCCCAAAGCTCCGGCCAGTAGGCTTGCCTGGCGCCGTCTGGGCCTTACATGCTCGTTAGTCCCTTTTCCATGCATTTCAGTGACACCTCCGCTTGCGCTGAACATGGCAACCCTACCGACGGGGGAGGCGTAGGTGCAGGTCGCGCACAGTTTTGTTACAAAGCCGGGCCCGTGCTCGCTCTCTGGGGTGACGTGATCGCATCATCTGGAGATGCTCCTGTACCTGGCATTGGGCCGCCCTGCAGCGCCCGCGCTACATTCGGGCCTAACCCGTAGCCCAGGAGGACGCCAGCATGCAGCACGCCACCAGCCAGGTCGTCCTGGCCACCATCAGCAAGCACGACATCGCCGGGATCGTGGCGGCTATCGCGGCCGTCGTACTGCTCGTGTTCGGCCTGGCCAGGATGGCGGCCAAGGCCGCAGGCGCCGTACTGTGGCCGGTTCTCGGGGTCCTGGCGGCCATCGTGGCCGTGCTGATGTTCACGCGGGCCCTCTGAACTAGCAGCTCCGCGACTAGCCAGGAGCCACAAGCTCTCGACGCGGGCTTCGATGTGGCATTGTGGAGGTTACCCGTTTAGTACCAGCTGATTCTGCGCCCTGTGTCCCATTTGTCTGGAGGTTTCGTGCGTCGAGCGTGCCTGTTGCTTACAGCTCTGGCCGGTTCGCTGACGGTGGCTACTTCCGCACCGCTAGCCAGTGCCAGCACGTTGCCCAAACCGGGAATCTGGTCGGCTATCGCGCCGGCCATCGACGGTCCCAAAGCCGTCCACCACACGGTGGTCAACTTCTGGGTGGTCGGTTCCAAGGTCGAAAACTGGGGTGGTGCCAACGCGCCGCTGGCCGGCGGTGTGGTGGCTAACGTCGGGGGCGAATCGTTCTGCTCGGCGCTTTTCGAGTACCCGAGCGTCGCCATACATGGCGGTTCTTTTTCGGGCACCCTCCCGCTGGCCGGCGGCAAAGTCATCTTCAAGGGGACGTTCACGAGCGCCACGACTGCCGAGGGGTCATGGGAGGAAACTGGCCCCTGCTACACACACGTGATCGTCTGGACGGCCAAGGCCGGTGGCAAAGCCCCGACCGGTGTCAACCCAACGACCGGGGCACCGGTACAGTCTTCTGGTGGCAGATGCTCGCCCCAACCCTGTGGCAACAACGCGGGCGTGATCACCTACGTGAGCGCGCTCGACCGCCACGCCGTTGGCCCCAACGGC
>JAKAWM010000233.1 GCA_021827285.1 Actinomycetes bacterium
GCCGGACTCTCAGTGGTTCTGACATGAACAAATCATGACCGTCCCGCTCGCCCGGGTGGTGGACCACCTGGGCGTTCCAGGGCGGTCAGAGCACTAGCCTGCGCTCAGCGAGCCTCAGCGAGCCTCAGCGAGCCTCAGCGAGCCTCAGCGGGCCTCAGCGGGCCGGCGTCACCGCTTGGTGGTCGGGGTCAAAGAAGATGCCCTGGTGCTGGGCCAGCGCCGCCCTTACCGGGACGTACTGCTGAGAGAGCACCCTCCACGCCCCGTCCGAGTAACCGATCAAGAGCTGGTCATAGGAGTTGGGCGGCACCGGGCTCGGTCCCAAGGTCGAGCCCGCCATATAGGTCACCAGGCCGCCCGGAGGGGGGACGACCACGAACCCCTGGCCCAGATAGCGCCACAGCACCACCCTGCCGGTGCCTTCGACTACGTCCAGGTCGCGACCGAAGCCGGGTTTGGCCGTGGTGGTGATAAAGACGAGCTTGGTATCCCCGTCGCGCTCCAGGTCGTCGGCGAAGAGCTTGGTAGGCATCCCTGCGCTCTGGAAGTTGTGCGCCAGCACCAGCTCCCACTGCCTGCCCTTTCGCCGCCACACGAGGTCGCGCTCTGGCCTGGGGCCGGCGGCACCGGTCCCTTCCTCGACGACCCCGGCCACCGTCCCGTCTGGAGCCGAAGCCACCACGCATTTCATCAGGCCAAAACCCGGGTCGGCCAGGGAGTGGCAACTCCGGCGGTACGGCTTGTACAACGGCCGGGACGGCGCCAGGAGGTCGGTGCCGTCTCCTGACAGGGAGATGCCGACGACCTCGGGGTCAGCCCCAGGCAGGGAGCTGCGCCGGACCTGCGAAGGAGCGGGGGAACGGCGGGGCGGATGTTTGGTGGCGGAGCGAACTGTCCCGCACCCTGTGGCCATGGGCGCCAGGACGGCTACCAGCGCCAGAGCGAGCGCGGCAAGGCCAAGGCCAGGGCGTCGGTTTGGCCGGGCAGCTCTCATGCCTGCAGCATTATCCTCGCGGGTTGTGACCAACATGGCAGGCGACGCCTTGCGGGGTGATGAGTGGCGCCTGAGGGCGCTGTCTCCCCTGGACGGCCGTTACGGTGCCCAGTTGGAGCCGTATGCGGCCGCCTTCTCGGAGCAGGCCCTGGTTCATCAGCGCTTCAACGTGGAAGTGGCCTGGTTGGAGCACCTGGCCAGCATGCCGCAGTTGGCCGAGCTTGGCCCGTTGTCACCATCGGAGCGGGCGGCGCTCGATGGCTGGGCCCGGGATTTCGGCGGGCGGGAGGCGACGGCGGTGAAAGAAATAGAGCGCCGTACCAACCACGACGTGAAGGCGGTCGAGTACTACCTGAAGCGCCGCCTGACGAGCGAACTGGGCTGGTCCCCGGCCCGGGCCGAGTTTGCCCACTTCGCTGCCACCTCCGAAGACGTGAACAACCTGGCCTACGCCCGCATGGTGCGGGCCGGGTTGGGCTCAGCCTGGCTGCCGGAGGCCCGGGCACTGGTGGACGAGGTGCGGTCCATGGCGCTCGAGCACGCTGAGCTCTCCATGCTGGCCCGGACCCATGGCCAGCCAGCGACCCCCACGACCCTGGGCAAGGAACTGGCTGTTTTCGTAGCTCGCTGGGACCGTCAGCTGGAGGCCGTGGCCGGCGTGGCTATCCCGGGTAAGTGGGCGGGCGCCACTGGGACGCTGGCCGCCTTGGTGGTCAGCTACCCCGGGCTTGACTGGATGGTTGCCGTACGGGAGTTTGTCGAGTCCATGGGGTTTAGCTGGTCGCCGCTCGTGACCCAGATAGAGCCGCACGACTGGATGGCCGAGCTTTTCGACGCCATGAGCCGCTTCGGCACCGTATTGGTGGACTTCTGCCGTGACATGTGGTCCTACATAAGTCTTGGCTACCTCCGCCAGAAAGTCGTGGAGTCCGAGGTAGGCAGCTCTACCATGCCTCACAAGGTCAACCCCATCGATTTTGAGAACGCTGAAGCTAACGCTGGATTGGCCGGCGCCGTCTTCGGTCACCTCTCAGCGAAGTTGCCTGTATCCCGGCTGCAGCGGGACCTTTCTGATTCTTCCGCTCTCCGCAATATCGGGAGCGCCTTTGGTTATTCCGGATTGGCCATCCATGCCGCGCGCCGGGGTCTGGGTAGGGTCACTCCTGCCCCCGACGTCCTAGCAGCTGACCTCGACGCGAACTGGGAAGTTTTGACCGAGGCGTTGCAAACGGTGATGCGCCGCTATGGGGCCCCCGATGCCTATGAGCAAATAAAGGCTGCAACGCGCGGTAAGAACCTCACTCGGAGTGAGCTACACGCCATAGTGACAGCGCTCAGTGTCCCCGAACAAGCAAAAGAAGCGCTTTCGAGCCTGACTCCCGCAACGTACATTGGTCTGGCGCCCGAACTTGCTAGGTTGGTGAAGGGCACAAGCCAGCGCAACCAATAAGGGTTCTCGAAATGGACTGGTCTCTGGCTTGGTGAGACAGCAAAGGGACGAGGGCCCGGGCTCGGAGGATAAATCGGTGAACGGTGAAGGTTCGGTCCCTGTGGACCGTGGCCATTGGTTGTACCGCTTCGACATAGATGTCGAAACGCTGGCGATGTACCGTTGCAGGCGCGCCGGGCAGCAATTGGTCGATCCGGAAGTGTGGCGAAGCCTGGCGGCGCTTGCCATCTCAGACGCTTTCTTGCTTCAGGTACCCGGTGGGTGGCAGCCTTTCATCGAGCTGGCTGATGGCCGCGAAGTTTGGGCCCTGGCCGTCCGCGAAAGCCCTGAGGAATGCGAGCAGGCGGCGCGCCACTTTCTAGAGACGCTGTCCGCGGCACAGGCCCAGGGCGCTCAGGAGGGCGAAGCGAGCCTCCCTGGCCCCTGGCCCTCGCTCGAGCGACCTGCCGAGGCGCCGGCGGTCGAGGCGGCCTTGGCGGCAGCGCGCCAGCACCGGGACAAGGCGGGTTGGGAGCTCGTTTTCAGCCGCCAGCGCGAGTACCACTAGACCACTAGGCCGCCGGCCTGCGCCGCGGCAGTTGTTTGGCAGGCGGAAGTGTGCCGTTATTACGCGCCTATGTAGTCTGGTCTCCAAAGTTGGAGGCGCGAGCGGCTGCCGGTCAGTCACAGGCCGAGGGTCGCGGAGGAGGTGGTCTTACGGCCGAGCAGTTCGACGTGGTGGTGATCGGTGGTGGCCCGGCTGGTTATGCGGCCGCGCTCTATGGGGGGCTGGCCGGCCTGCGCATCGCCCTGGTCGAAAAGGACAAGGTCGGGGGCACATGCCTGCACCGGGGCTGCATACCCGCCAAGGAACTCCTGGAGACGGCGGCCGTTTATCGGACGGTGAAGCGGGCCAAGGACTACGGCATCTCTGCCAGTGCCATCGCGGTCGACTTCGCTGCCAGCCAGGCACGCAAACGCAAGGTGGTGGAGCAGCAGCACAAGGGCCTGCAAGGGCTCCTCAAGCGGCGCAAGGTCGTCACCTATGGCGGCACCGGGGCCCTCCATCCCGGTCGGGTCGTTAGGGTGGTGGGGCCGGGCGAAGGCTCAGGTGGTGAGGTGGTCGATCTCCGGGCTCCGGCGGTGCTCCTGGCGGCTGGCTCGGTACCGCGCACGGTCCCCGGCTTTGCCATCGACGGCCGCCTGGTGCTGTCCAGCGACGAGGTGCTTGAGCTTGAGTCGCTGCCGTCCACTGCCGCGGTCATCGGCGGGGGGGCTATTGGTTGCGAGTTTGCCTCCGCGCTGTCAGACATGGGTGTCCAGGTGACCATCTTGGAAGTACTGCCCAAGATCCTCCCCGGCGTGGACGGCGACGTTTCGGACGTGGTCGCCAAGTCGTTCGCCAAGCGCGGCATAGCCATCCGCACCGGTGTGCGGGTACATGGCCATACCCCTGCACCCGACGGGTCCTCCACGACTGTCCATTTCGGCGAGGGCGAGGACCTTGCCGTGGACCTGGTGGTCGTGTCGGTGGGCCGGCGACCATCGAGCGAAGGCCTTATTGGCCCTGGTTGCAGCGTCGAAGTGGACGAGCGGGGTTTTGTCAAGGTTGACGAGCTCATGCAGACGAGCGAACAGGGTGTCTACGCATTGGGGGACCTGGTCGCCACGCCTGGGCTGGCGCACGTGGGGTACGCCGAAGCGATGCTCGTCCTCGACCAGTTGCTCGGGCGCCCCGCCGTGCCGGTGGACTACGCCAAGGTGCCGTGGTGCGTGTACACGTTCCCTGAGGTGGCTTTCGCCGGGTACTCGGAAGAGGCGGCCCGGGAAGCCGGCTACGAGGTCGTGACCAAAAAGGACTCCTTTGTGGGCAACGGGCGGGCGGCCATCGTGGGCGAGGCCGAGGGGCTGGTCAAGATCATCGCAGAAAGGCAGGGCGATGGCACCGCCGGGAAGATCCTCGGAGTGCACATGGCCGGGCCCTGGGTGACCGAGCAGCTTGGACAGGGGTACTTAGCTGTCAACTGGGAAGCCACGGCTGACGAAGTGGCCCACCTTGTCCAACCCCACCCGTCGTTATCAGAAGTGTTCGGCGAGACCATGCTCGCCCTGGCCGGGAAAGGTTTGCACGTTGGCTGACATAACGATGCCCCAGCTCGGTGAGACGGTCACCGAGGGGACGATCACCAAGTGGCACAAGCAGGTGGGCGACCCGATCGCCGAGGACGAAGTGCTCTTTGAGGTTTCCACCGAGAAGGTGGACTCCGAGGTGCCTTCGCCCGTAAGCGGGACGGTCACCGAGGTACTTGTTCAGGAGGGAGAAACGGTCTCGGTTGGGACCAAGCTGGCGGTCATCGCGCCGGGTGTTGAGGCGTCCTCTGACACGGCGCCACCACCAGACGCCGCCGAGGCCCCGATCCCACGAGCCCCGGCCGTTGAGGCAGTCGAGCCCAGCCCAGCGTCGACCCCCGAGCAACGGGCTAACGTCCCCGCTCCCGCCAGCCGGGCCAACCGGGAGGCTCCCTCGCCCGCCCAGGCCAAACCTCCCTCGGGTGGCCTTTCCCGCCCGGGGCCCCGTCCAGCGGACCAGC
>JAKAWM010000234.1 GCA_021827285.1 Actinomycetes bacterium
TTGATGTCAATGCTTAGCGTGAAGCCACCCGAGCAGCGGGTGGCGAAGTTCAACCCGTCCACCCAGCTGTAGTTGACGAACCGGAAAATAACGGTACGGCCGTCTGGGCTGACGGCGATGATGTCGGCGCCCCCAGTGTGCAGGGGTCGCACATCAACGAAGCGCCCCGCCGTCTCGAGGGTCCCTGAGAACACGGCGTGGTCGTTGCCCGCGGTGTGGGTTACACGTAGCGCCCAACCGCCGTTGGGGTCCTGCCACAGGTAGGCACCGTGGTCGCTGGCGTCGAAGCCACTCGGAGCGCCCTCGACGACCGTTGGCCAGTAGCCGCCCAGGCAGTTGTCCGGCGGTGCCGGCGCGGGGGCAACGACGGGCACGGGGAGAGTGGGGCCCGTTGGGTCGGCGTACGCGCTGGGCGTGACCAGGACGCCCGCGACCAGGGCACCTGCCAAAAAGGTGCCTGCCACCAGGGCCGCGCTAAGACCAGGCAGCGCTTTGGTTGAGATACTGCGCACCCGGGTCCTTTCTGCTGGCGGGCTCGTGGCTGGCGACCCTACGGCCCTTCGACTCTAAGTATTCGTCCAATAGGGTGTTTAGGCTGCGATGAGATTGTGAAGATTGCGCGAAGGATACATGAACCCCCAAGGTGAAGGGAGCACGAAGATGGCTCAGCTGGCCGATCGGGCAGAAGCCGGTACGGTGGCACGTCCCTTGTCTGATAGCGAACAAGGGCTGATCGATGCCTATTGGCGGGCGGCGAACTACCTGTCGGTGGGCCAGATCTACCTTCTCGACAACCCCCTCCTCCGGGAGAAGCTTAAACCCGAGCACGTGAAGCCTCGCCTCCTCGGGCACTGGGGCACCACCCCGGGTCTCAACTTCATCTACGCCCACATGAACCGGGTGATCCGCAACTGGGATCTGAACGCCATATATGTGATCGGCCCCGGGCACGGCGGGCCGGCCGCGGTGGCCAATGCCTACCTGGAGGGGACCTACACCGAGCTGTACCCCGCCATCACCCGGGATGCCGAGGGCTTACGAAAACTGTTCCGTCAGTTCAGCTTCCCAGGCGGCATCCCTTCCCACGTCGCCCCGGAGACCCCTGGTTCGATCCATGAGGGCGGCGAGCTGGGCTACGCCTTGTCTCACGCCTACGGGGCCGCTTTCGACAATCCAGACCTGCTCGTTTGCTGCATAGTCGGGGATGGCGAGGCAGAGACAGGCCCGTTGGCGACCGGGTGGCATTCCAACAAGTTCCTCGATCCCAAGACCGACGGAGCCGTGCTCCCTATCCTGCACTTGAACGGGTACAAGATAGCCAACCCCACCGTTCTGGCCCGTATCGGCGACGCTGAACTGACCAAGCTCTTGGAGGGCTACGGCTACGAGGCCCACTGGGTCGATGGCGAGGACCCGGCCGAGATGCACCAACAGATGGCCGAGACCCTGGACCGAGTGGTCGAAAAAATCACCGCCATCCAGCACGAGGCTCGTGGTGGGGGTGACGCTGGGCGACCCCATTGGCCCATGATCGTGCTGCGTACCCCCAAGGGCTGGACCGGTCCCAAGAGCGTGGACGGGCTCCCGACAGAGGGGACGTGGCGCTCCCACCAGGTGCCCATGGCCGAGGTGAGGACCAACCCCGAGCACCTTGGGTTGCTGGAATCCTGGTTGCGCAGCTACAAGCCCGAGGAGCTGTTCGACGAAACGGGTGCTCTGGCCCAAGAGCTGGCCGCCCTGCCGCCCAAGGCCCACCGGCGTATGAGCGCTAACCCCCACGCTAATGGGGGCCTGCTGCTCCAGGACCTGGCACTCCCCGATTTCCGGGCTTACGGCGTGCCGGCCGCCAGCCCTGGCACGACTTACGCGGAGGCGACCCGGGTACTGGGTACTTACCTTCGCGACGTCATGAAAGCCAACCCCACCCGGTTCCGCCTTTTCGGACCGGACGAGGTGGCCTCCAATCGCCTTCAGGCTGCCTTCGAGGTCACCAATCGCCAATGGGATGCTGAGCGCCTCCCCACCGATGACCACCTGGCGCCTGAGGGCCGGGTCATGGAAATGCTCTCCGAGCACCAGTGCCAGGGTTGGCTGGAGGGGTACCTATTGACGGGTAGGCATGGCCTCTTTACCAGTTACGAGGCCTTTATCCACATCATCGACTCGATGTTCAACCAGCATGCCAAATGGCTGAAGACCACCCGGCAAATACCGTGGCGGCGGCCCCTGGCATCGCTCAACTACCTGCTGTCCTCTCATGTTTGGCGCCAGGACCACAATGGCTTTTCCCACCAGGATCCGGGCTTCATAGACCATGTGGTCAACAAGAAGGCCGAGGTCATCCGTGCCTACCTCCCGCCGGACACAAACTGCCTCCTGTCGGTCGCAGACCATTGCCTCCGTAGCCGTCACTATGTAAATGTCATAGTGGCCGGCAAGCAACCTTCGCTCAATTACTTGTCCATGGAGGACGCCGTCCTCCACTGCACCCGTGGCATCGGGATCTGGGATTGGGCGTCGAACGACGGGGGCGACCCGGACGTCGTTATGGCTTGCTGCGGGGACGTACCCACCCTGGAGACGCTGGCTGCCGTGGACATGCTCCGTAGTGAGCTGCCTTCGCTCAAGGTCAGGGTGGTAAATGTGGTTGACCTGATGCGGCTGCAACCTGCCACGGAGCACCCCCACGGGCTTTCCGATCGGGAGTTCGACATCCTCTTCACCGAGGACAAGCCGGTCATCTTCGCCTACCACGGGTACCCGTGGCTCGTCCACCGGCTCACCTACCGGAGGGCCAACCACCATAACCTCCATGTGCGCGGCTACAAGGAAGAAGGCACCACGACCACGCCGTTCGACATGGTTATGCTCAACGACCTGGACCGTTTTCACCTGGTAATGGATGTGATCGACCGGGTGCCCGGGCTGGGGTCAGGCGCCGCTTCATTGCGCCAAAAGATGGTTGACGAGCGGGAAAGGGCGCGTGCCTATACCCGGCTCGAGGGCGAGGATGACCCGGCCGTCGCGGGCTGGACATGGCCCTACTGAGGGCAGCTGGCCCGTGTGCCGCCTCCATCGGTCCGCCCAAGCAATTTCGGCTCGGTGGGTGACTCCCTGAGGATCCTCGTAGTCAACGCAGGTTCCAGCAGTTTCAAGCTGTCGGTGCTCGACGACGCCGATCAGGTGGTGGCCAGCGAGGCCCTAGCCGCCCCAGGCGGGAGGGTGGACGAAGCTGCGCTCGGCGTCCTCATCGGCCGCAACCGCCCCATCGATGCGGTCGGTCACCGTATAGTGCACGGCGGTTCGTTCTTCACCGAGCCGGTACTGGTGGGCCCCGACGTCGTCAAGCGGCTTGAGGCTCTGACGGATCTCGCACCCTTGCACCAGCCGAAGTCGCTGCGGGCACTGGATCTGGTCAGCCGCTTCCTTCCTGGAGTGCCGGCCGTGGCCTGCTTCGACACCGCCTTTCACGCCACGATCCCGCCTGCCGCTGCCACATATGCCCTCCCGCCCGAGTGGCGCCGACGCTGGGACCTGCGCCGGTACGGGTTTCACGGCCTCTCTCACTCTTACGTCTCCCGGCGAGCCGCAGAGCTGGCCGGCTTGCCGGCAGGCAGCCTGCGCGTCGTAACGGCGCACCTCGGGGCTGGGGCATCCCTGGCCGCGGTGCAAGGTGGCCGGTCAGTGGACACGACAATGGGCTTCACCCCCCTGGAGGGCTTGGTCATGGCTACGCGCTCGGGGAGCGTCGACCCGGGGCTCGTTCTGTGGCTGGAAGAGCACGTGGGTATGCCGCCAACCGAGCTCGCTTCCACGCTCGAACATCGCTCCGGCCTTCTCGGCCTGACCGGCACTGCTGATATGCGCGACGTCCTTCGGGCTGAGCAGGCCGGCGACGGAGCCGCGTTGCTGGCTGTGGGGGTCTACCTGCACCGGCTGCGGGCTGCTATAGCGGGTATGGCTGCGGCGATGGGCGGTCTCGACGTGCTCGCCTTCACCGGGGGAGTAGGGGAGCACTCTCCCGCCATCCGCTGGCGCGCCGCCGATGGCCTCGGCTTCCTTGGTATCAAGCTCGATGGCCAAGCCAACGAGGCCGGGGCTCCCGCCGACCGGGAAATAGGCGTGAAAGCGCCAGCGGTGGTGCCCGAGACAGGGGTGCGGGCGGGCCGGGGTGAGCCAGGAGCCGCCGTCCCCGCCGGCAGTACCGGGCGCGGTCCGTTCGTGCGGACCTTCGTGATAGAGGCGCGCGAAGACATCGAGATCGCCCGAGGAGTACGCCAGGTCTTGGGCGATGCAGGCTGACCAGCTCTGGCGTCGGCATACTCTCCGTCCCTCCGCGCATGGCTTCTCGCGTCCGGTCTGGCCCTCCCTGGCGCTTGGCCGCTCGCCGGCGCCGGTCATAGGACAGGGGGATCGCTCTCGCATCGGGCATAATGGTCAGGCATGCACCGACTGATCAGAAAAGGCGCTCGGTGGCTCATGGCCCTGGTCGCATTGGCGACCATGGCCGTCGTGCCCGCCTCGTGCGGTTCGAGCTCAGGGGGCCATGGGCACACGACCACGACCCGAGCACCGGGTTACTAGCCACACGGGCACCGGGACTAGCCACACGGCACCGGGTCATTTTGCACGGACCAGAACACCGAGCCACTGGGCCACGAAAGTGCCGCGCTACTGGCTTCTGAACAGCTTGGTCGTCCCGATCACGTGGCCCTTGGCGTCCAAGGCCTGGACCTCGAACACCTTGTAGCTCCCCTTCAACGGGATGGCCGTTTCGAAGCCCGTCTTGGCCTTTCCTGAGACGGTTGCCAGGTCGGTCCTATTGTCGCCGGCCAGGACCCGCCAGGCCGCCACCTCGGTGGCACCGTTCCAGCTGGCGTAAATGGTCGAGCCAGCCGGTCCGGCAATGGCCGTTGCCTTTGGGGGATAGAGCGGTAGGCCGACCCATCGCTCAACCAGGGCACGGTAGCTGAGACGAGGGCCTGGGGCAG
>JAKAWM010000235.1 GCA_021827285.1 Actinomycetes bacterium
CCACACCTACGATCGCATGGGTGGCCACTTCCAGCTCCATCGGCTCCGCCGACGGCCTGAGCCTCAGCTGGCGAGCCCGGAGCCGGCACGCACCAGCCCCGCTCACCTTCCCGGCCTTAACTGCGCGCGACGGCAGGCCGCCCGACATTGCTTCGAGCAGCCTGCCCTCTGTGATCTCGCCCGCCTTCAGCTCACCGACGGACACTCCGTCGCGCATTACGGTCGCCCGGTCGGCAAAGCCGGGGAGCTCCTCGATCCGGTGCGTCACTGTGACTACGCACGCACCAACCCCCGTGAGCTCTCTCGCGACCTCCTGCAAACGGCGTACGCTCGCCGCGTCGAGCGCCGCCGTGGCCTCGTCGAGGACAAGCACTTTTGGCTTCCCGATGAGGGCACGTGCGATCACCACCCACTGCCGTACGCTCAGCCCGTAGCTATCGATCGTCGTATCCAGCTCGAGGCTCGCCCCGACGAGGCGCTCCACCAACTCGGCCGCCACGCGCACCTTCTGCTGCTTCGACATCGGGCTCCGCACGAGTCCGTCCCGGCCGACGAAAATATTGTCCAGCACGGTCGCGCCGTCAACGACCAGGATCTCCTGCATGACGAGGGCGATCCCGATACGCTGAGCCGCGCGAGGGTTGCTCGGGCGCTCCCCTAGGACCTCTACCCTGCCAGCGTCAGGCGAGATGATGCCCCCAAGTACCTTCGCGAGGGTGCTCTTCCCGCTGCCGTTTTCCCCCACCACCGCGTGGACCTCCCCGGAGTAAGCCCTAAGCGAGCACGCCTTCAGTGCCTGCGTGTCGCCGTACGACTTGGCGAGATCCGTGACTTTGATGACGGGGGTTGCCACCGGAGACCTTGCCAGTCGCCTACGGCTTGTAGCTCAAGGGGTTCGCCGGGTGGGTAAAGAACGAGTTCATGACCGAGGTGGAGAAGTACCGGCTCATGGGAGGCTGCGTGATCACGTCGCCCGAGGTGTTGCACGACGCGGAAACGGCACTACTCGCAGCCTTGTAGCTAAAGGGTGCAGTCGGGTGTATGAGCGTCTCGACCTTGGGACCCTGGCCCTCCAGTGTACGGACCATCATGTCCCAGACCGCCTCGAAGTCGTCGCCAGGGGGCCACGTGTTCCAGCCCTGGGACACCCAACTCGGGTGCTGGCGCCAGTAGCAGCTCGTACCCGACTCGCCCCCCACGGTCATAGCCGGGACGGGGCGACCGGCCTGCAAGAAGGCCTGCAGGACGCCTACTTCCCCGGGAGATTGCGTGAAGACACCATTTATCTTGCCCGGGTGGGTCGACAAGAACTGGAGCACAACTTCCTTCGCGCGGGAGTCCGTGTCCAAGCTAGTGACGCTGCCCGCCATGTGTATGTGAGGGTAATGCTTTAACACTGTTTCCATGCCTGCCTCGACCGAGTCATTGGACGCGATCCCAGGGAACCCGATCACGTTGAGGAACGAGCCCTTTCCACCCATGTCATGGAACAAGGTCTTCGCCATGTTCTCCCCGTCCTGGTAGTAGTTGCCCTCTTCGCTGATGGCGTATGGCGAGGTGACGTACCCGTTGAACACGAAGAAGGGGACCCCGCGCTCATGGGCGTACGCAATCGCCCCGTTGAGGACGGTTGTAGACGAGCAGCACGTTATGATCGCATTCACCCCATCATTTACCATTTGCTTGATCTGCTCGATCTGGAGCTCGTTGTTCAGGTTGGACTGCTCGACGATCACTTTCTTGACGAGGCCCGCCTTCTTGTACTCCGGCAGCAGCGTGTCCATCAGCCGGCTCATCGCGGCCGCCCGCCAGTTGTTCCCGACGTACTCACTTGAGTAGCCGATCACCCAGGGGGGCTTGGCCTTCGACTTAAAGTTGGCCCAAGCAGACGGCCCGACGGGCGTCCCAGGCGTCAGGTTGGTGTAAAGGGACCGGATTGAGGCTGGCAACGAGGCAGCTCCACCTGCCGGACCGGCCACGAGCTTCGCGCTGGCGCCTGGCGCGCTGCCGGCCAGAAGGGCCAGTGCGACCAAGGTGGCCGCTACTACGCTAGCGCCCCGGGATGTCCTGGACAAACGAGACGGGATATTGAACATGAGAGATAACTCCTTATCTTGGACCGCGGTAGCACGGGATGACAGCGGCACCTAGGTGCCGCGAGCTCGCGACCGGGCCAACAGTCCTACCCAATCTTGTGGCCGTCAATGTACCCCCCTTCGAGTGTTGCCGGCTCCGAGTTGACTTTCCTCTGGTGCGCCCGGCGCGAAGCGACTATCTGACAATCTAATGTCCACCGCATGCCTTGTCAAGAGCCAGTTAGCTGGATACTTGTCCGACGACACCCGCCGAGATTGTCTGGCAATCGCCCTTAAGCAGCTTGCGCGGCTCCGTTGTCAGTGAAGGCGCGAGAGCGCGAGCAATCCGCCCGAGCGGCACGTACCAGCCGAGGCGGGCAAGAGATCCAACCGGTCCAACCGCTTCAACCCAGGTACGCACTGATGAGGTCACGGCCCTCGACGTCCAGCCAACTCGCCTGTTGTTCGCTCACGATCTCGCCGCCGGAAAGCACTTGGAGCCGGTCGCAGACCTGCATGGCGAGGTCGATGCGCTGCTCCACGACGAGGAGGGACCGCCCTCGCCCGCGCAGCTCCTTCAAGGCTCGGGCGACCGCCTGGACCGCGATCGGCGCCAAACCGAGCGACGGTTCGTCTAGGAGCATGACCTCGGGGTCGTTCATCATCATCCTCCCGATGGCCACCATCTGCTGTTCGCCTCCGCTCAGCGCAGAAGCCCGGCGCAAGCGGTAATCGGAGAGCACGGGGAAGAGCTCGTACACGGACCCGAGCAGTTGACGGACACGGGCTTGGTCGTCTCGTAACCGGAAGGCCCCGAGGAGGAGGTTGTCTTCCACGGTCTGATCGACGAATAGACGGCGCCCTTCGGGGACGATGCCCACGTGCCCCTGTGCTATCGAGTGGGTCTTCATCCCTGCAAGCTCGACGCCATTGACCGCGATACTGCCCCGCCAGTGTTTTACCATGCCCATTATGGTCCTGAGCACCGTGGTCTTCCCGGCCCCATTGGGGCCGAGCAGTGCCACGGCCTCGCCCGGTTCTACTGTCAGGTTGACTCCCCGGACGACGTCGTAACGCCCGTACCCGGAAAAGACCGAGGAAAGCCGGAGAGCTGGGCACGTGGCCGTCATCACACCCCCAGGTACACTTCCCGCACGCGAGGGTCTTCGCGCACTCGCGACGCCGGGCCGCTGGCGACGACCTCACCCGCGCTAAGCACCGTGACCTCATCACACAAGGAGAAGACGAATCGTACCTGGTGCTCGATCAGGATTATGGTGACTCCCTCGGCTTTTAATGACCGAAGGATCTCGGCGACGTGGTCGACTTCGCTCACAGAAAGGCCGGTCAAGGGCTCGTCCAGGATCAACGTCGTCGGCCCGCTGACGTGCGCGGCCGCGAGTTGCGTGAGTTGCGCCACGCCGTGGGGGACGTCCGCCACCCGGGCCCCGGCCCAGACGGCCGCGCCGGCTGAAGCAAGCGACTGGGTGGCCTGGGTCCTCAGCAACTCGGCGTCCCGGCGGGCACCGGGCCAAAACGGCCATACCGGGGACCGGGGCGCTATCCCTGGAACCCGGCTGTAGTAGCCGACCGCGACGTTGTCGTTGCAGGACAGTTCAGGCACAAGGGTGGCGGACTGGAAGGTCCGCATGAAACCGCGGCGAGCGCGTTCCGACGCGGGGAGGTGCTCCACCCTCAGTCCGTTGACCTCTACTGTGCCTTCGCCAGGTCGCAGGCGCCCCGATATCAAGTCGGCCAGGGTGCTCTTCCCTGAGCCATTGGGCCCTATCAAGCCGTAGATGGTGCCGGCCCGCACGCTCAGGTCGACGCCCTTTAGCACCGCGTGGCCTTTCTCGTAGCGAAACGTCAGCCCCCGACATACGACGGCCTCGCCCTCAGGGCTGGGCCCGACCCGGTTCACAAGAGACCCGCCGTTATACGGTGCCGGGGGCTTCTCCTCTGGCCCGGGGAGCCACTCGAGCGAACCAGCGCCCGTCGCCGGCGGCACAGGCTGACCGGGCAGTGCCGGAGCAAACCGACGGGCGAGGCTGGAGACGAGGCCCATGAACCCCCGAGGGAAGAAGACGACTACCAAGACAAATATGGCACCGAAGAGCACCTCTTGCCAGAGTGGGTCGATGCTAACCGAGGCAGGGAACATACTCACGAAAGCAGCGCCGATGATGGGGCCGAGAGAGGTGTTCATGCCGCCGATTATCACCATCACGAGGATGTTGACAGATACGGACCAGCCGAACTGCCCTGGCGAGACAAACCCGAGGAAGGCAAAGGCCCAGCCGGCCATCCCGGTGAGGGCAGCGGAGAGGGTGAAGGTCATGACCTTCACCAAGCGGGTGCGGACGCCAGCCGCGTCAGCGAAGGGTTCGGCGTCCCTGATGGCGAGGAGGACCCGGTGCATAGGGGACTTGCGGATGCTCCAAGTCACGACGATCGCGACAAGAAGCGCCAGCATGACCGTCCATGCCAAAGCCGACCCAAGCCCCGAGACGGCAGCCGGGAAATTGGGGAATGAGGGGCTCGGTAGACCCGCGTAGCCCCCAGTGATCGTGAGGTCGCTCAACAGCACACCCACTACCAAGGTGAACACGAAGGTCGAGATCGCGAAGTACAGACCGCTCACCCTTAGAGAAAGCGCGCCGAGAACCAGCCCACAAAAAGCAGCAGCGGCGATGCTCAGTGGAAGGAGGAGGAAGATGTTCCACCCGAGCTGAGCCTGGATGATCGTGGTCATGTAGGCACCGATAGCGAACAGGCCGGCGTGGCCGAGAGAGTAAAGGCCCGTCGACCCGGCAACCAGGTCCAGGCTCAGCGCGCAAATGGCGAAGCAGGCTGCGACCAGGACGAGGCCCTGCAGGTAAAGGCTGCCCCGGGCGACGGCGAAAGTGGCGGCCAGAT
>JAKAWM010000236.1 GCA_021827285.1 Actinomycetes bacterium
GGGGTACCTCGCCAACCCGTGGGCCCGCATGCAGTGGGAGAAGCCGACCGCGGAGGGGGAGCCCGTTGTCTGGGAACTGGTCGGCCCTGCAGCTTCCGGCGAGCCGCCGGCATGGGTGGGCGAGCCGCCGGCATGGGTGGGCGGTCCTCCGCACGCGGCGGCGAGGAGGGCGAGGCCACCCACCAGGAGCCCGGAGAGCCCGGTGCGGAGGGGGCCGGGGTGCGTCATGGCTCGATCGGCGGGCACGCGTGGTAACACCAGCTCAACAGGCCCGGTACCGTGTCCGGGAGAGCGAGCGCCGGGTTTTATGGCGCCGGCGTTACTCCTGCCGGCAGGAGCCAAGATGTAAGCGTGCGCAGGTACCTGGTTGCTCTGCCGGCGGCCGGGGCCGGACGAGATCCGGCGGGGCCCTGACGGTGATGGGCCTGACGGTGATGGGAAGGTGGCCGGCCACCGAAGCCGAACTCGTAGTGGCCCAGGTCCGTTTGGCCGAGGAGGCCCGCTCGGCACCGCCGTGGGAACTGGCGCCGGACCGCGCTCATCTGATGGTCGGCGGGTGCTTCTTGGCTTTCGCCAGGGGCGAGGCCGGACCGGGCGCCCCGGGTGACCGAGGGTGGGCCGGCGCCGTCGTCTGGCGCCCGGCCCAAGGAGTGGCCGGAGCAGGGAAGGCCCGGGGTACCGGCTCGGCGCTGAAAGGCTCAGGGCCCGAACTGCCGCGCCAGGCCAGGGACGTGGCCGAGCAGTCGGTTGTTTACGGGACGGTCCCCGCCCCCTACAAGGCGGGGCTGTTGGCCCTGCGGGAAGGGGCGTTGCTCGAAAAGGCGGTTCGTTCGCTCAGCCATCGGCCCGAAGTGCTCCTCGTTGACGCCACGGGCCAAGACCACCCTCGAAAGGCTGGCCTCGTCGTCCATCTCGGCGCCATGCTGGGCCTGCCGAGCGTCGGGGTGACCCACCGTCCCCTGCTGGCGAGGGGCGGCATGCCGGCGCTGGAGCGGGGGGCAACCTCACCCCTGTCGATCGACGGGTCCGTGGTGGCCTATTGGGTGTGCACCCGCAGCCGAGCCCGACCGGTCGTGGCCCATGCCGGATGGCGCACCAGCCCCGAGACGGCGGCCGCCCTGGTGCTGGCGTCCTCGAGCGAGGCGGCGCGCACGCCCATTCCCCTGGTCGAAGCCCGCAGAGCGGCGCGCGAGGCGCGCGCCGTGGCCGAAGGCCGAGTTCAGCTCGGCTGAGAGCAGACCAGGGGTCCCGGCGGCTGGGGCCGATGTTCTCCCTTGACATTGGGGTACAGCGTTGTATGGCTGTCCTATGACCATAGATAAGCAGAACAGGTCCCAGGGGAAAGACATGGGTTGGGGTGGCTCCCCGGCCGAGCCGCTCGGTCCGGGTTCATCGATCGAGTTCCGTCTCGACGCCCGGTCGGGGGTGCCGACCTACCTCTAGCTGGTCCAGCAGGTCGAGCACGCCCTGCGGCTCGGCTATCTGAGGCCTGGAGACCAGTTGCCCAGGGTCAGGGACGTGGTCAGCCTGCTCGCCATCAACCCCAACACGGTGCTCAAGGCCTATCGGGAGCTGGAGCACAAGGGCCTGGTGGCGGGACGGCCGGGCCAAGGTACTTTCGTCGAGGCGACCTTGGGCGAGGTGGCGCTGCCAGAGCTGACCACGCTGCGCCGGTCCCTGCTGGGTTGGCTGGCCACTGCAGACGCGGCCGGGCTGGACGAGGACGCGATGGTGGCGCTGTTCACCAGCACCGTGCGGGATTTCCGTGAGCACCGTGCCGGCTCGACCGTCCGCCGCGGCGCAGTGGGCCAGACCGAGGGCGTGGCGTGAACCTTGTCGAAACAAGCGGATTAGGTAAGCGCTACGGGCGTACCTGGGCGCTACGTGAGTGCACCCTGGCCATCCCGGCCGGCGTTGTGGCCGCGCTGGTCGGCCCCAACGGCGCCGGCAAGACGAGGCTTCCCAGGTGAAACAGCAGGTCAAGACAAAAAAAGCCCCCCATGCCGAAGCACAGGGGCTCAAAGTTAGGCTAGTCCTCCCCATAGTGATGATCATCATCATCGGTGCCATGGTCCGGGGTTTCTCGATATGGAAGGTGGGCGTGGTCGACCTCGGAGCCGGGAGCGCCGGGCGGAACGTAGTCGCGGTGCTGGAACGAACGCCCGACCTGACCGTGCGCCGCTACCCAGACGTCCGGGCGATGTCGACGGCGATCGCGCGCGGCGAGCTCAGCACGGGCGTGGTCCTGCCTGCGGGGATGGAGCAATCGCAACGGGCCGGCCGCAGCGTAGACATCGGGGTTGTCCTCGAGAGTGCCAACACCTCGATGCGGGCCGCGGCCACGGCCGTCGCCGCCATCGTGCAGGCTGAGGGGGCGCGAGTGCAGGCGGGCGCGATCGGCCCGGCGGTCGGGATCGCGTTCGGCATGCTGGGCGGCTGCATGTGGCCGCTGGCGATCGTCAGCCCGCTCATGCGCGAGATCGGGCACGCCACGCCCCACGCGTGGGCGGTGGATGCCTGGACCGCGCTGCTCTCCCGGGGTCGGACCGTCGCTACCATCCTCCCGGAGCTTGCCGTGCTGGCGGGGTTCGCAGCCGCCTTCCTCGTGCTGGCCGCCTGGCGGCTCCGCCAAACGTTGCGGGTTCGGGCAACCTGACCTTTGGCTCCGCAGCCACGCCTGTCACAACCGCGGGCCGGCCGGTGTCTTCATGCCGGAGCGCACCAAGTGAAGGAGGCATTATGGCGAGCACGACCAGGATCCCGAAGGCCGAACTGACCGGCATCTACGGGGCGTTGGTAAAGCGCATATCGCGCAAGATGCTGGGCGACGTACCCGAGCCGGTCGAGGTGGCGTGGCACAACCGCAAAGTGGTGAACCTCAGCTTCAGCTTGAGCCGCAAGGTGGAAAAGTGGGACCGGTGTGACAAGAGCCTGAAGTCGTTGGCCCACATGGCGGTGGCGAGCCTGGTGGGCTGCGGCTTCTGCCTCGACCTCGGTTACTTCCAGGCCAAGAACGAGGGCCTCGACTTGGCCAAGGCCCGCGAGGTGCCCCGGTGGCGCACGTCGGAGGTCTTCACGCCGCTCGAGCGGGACGCGATGGAGTACGCCGAGGCGATGACGCAGACACCCCCGACGGTCACGGACGAACTGTCGGCCCGGCTGCTGGAGGCCCTCGGCCCGGCCGCGCTGGTGGAGCTGACCAGCTTCATCGGCCTGGCGAACTTTGCGACGCGTTCCAATGTTGCCTGGGGTATGGGGTCGCAGGGGTTTTCCGCCGCATGTGGCCTGGAGCCTTTGGCCCGGCCGAGTAGGGAGCTACGCCCGACGGCATGACCGACGACCCGTTCGTCGCCCACCGGAGCCTTTTGTTCACGGTCGCCTACGAGATGCTCGGCTCCGCCGCTGACGCCGAGGACGTCGTCCAGGAGGCCTGGTTGCGGTGGGCCGGCGCCGAGCAGGGCGAGGTCCATGACCCACGCGCCTACCTGGTCCGGGTGGTGACCCACCAGGCGCTCAACCGTCTCCGTTCGTTGTCCCGCCGCCGGGAGGCCTATGTCGGGGAATGGCTGCCCGAGCCGGTGCTCACGAGCCGCGACGTGGCCGAAGACGCCGAGCTCGCCGAGAGCGTCTCCATAGCAATGCTGACGGTACTGGAGACCCTCGGCCCGGTAGAGCGGGCGGTGTTCGTGCTGCGCGAGGTGTTCGACATGCCCTATGACGAGATCGCTAGGGCGGTGGGCAAAACCCCGGTTGCGGTGCGGCAGGTCGCCCACCGTGCCCGTGAGCATGTGTCGGCACGCCGGCCGCGGATGAAGCTTGACCGAGCGGCGCAGGAGGCAGTCGTGGAGAAGTTCCTGGCTGCCATGGCCAACGGGGACGTGGGCGGGATGCTCGAGGCGCTGGCCCCCGACGTGGTGCTGGTGGCCGACGGCGGCGGGATGGTGCCGGCTGCTCGTAGGCCGGTCGCCGGGGCCGAAAGGGTGGTGGCGCTGCTGTCCCGGGCGGCAAAGCTACCGGGCTTCACCATTTCCGCGGTCTGGCTCAACGGGATGTTAGGCGCCCGTATCGACGTGGCCGGGGTGACCACCGCCGTAAGCCTCGCAGTCGAAGATGGCCGGATCACTCGGATCTACGGGATCGCCAACCCGCTCAAGCTGAAAGGGCTAGAGGCACCGGCCGAACTCCGACGCTGAACGTAATGCCGCTCGCGGGGCCTGACGTGGTGACGCCGGCACGGCGCTGCCCTTGGGCGGGCTGTCCTTCGGCGGGCTGTCCTTCGGCGGGCTGTCCTTCGGCTGGCTGACGGCGCCTGGGCTGCTGGCCTCGAAGGCGGTCCGGCGGGGGCGTACCGACCGCGTTGGGTGGTGGACCGAACATAAGTTTCCTTGCGCCCGCTCACAGGCGGGTGTAAGACAGGGGAGGGGGGAACACCAAAGTGCTTGCGCCGGGCGGGCGCAAGTAGGTCCGAGAGGAGGACACATGAAGCACACTCTGCGGGGTCCAAGCAAGCTCGCGGCCGTGCTATCCGCGGCCGGGCTTGTCCTTGCCTCTTTTGGATTCCCCGCCAGCCTTTCCGTGGCCCAAGGGCGAGGAGGAGGACCTCGGGGTTTGGGGCGGCCCGGAGGACCTCCTGGGTTTGGGCGCTCGGGAGTAGGGCCTCAGGGGCGTGGGGGCCCAGGGTTGGGGCGTCCGGGGCGTGGGGGCCCAGGCGTGGGGCTTCCCGGGTCCTCGGGCGGCTTGACCATCACGAGCACCCCCTGGGCATGCGGCCCAAACTGCCCTTCTGACGCGCCGTCGGGCGTCAACCTCTACACCCTCACCAACCGCAATGGCATGAAGGTCAACATCAGCAACTACGGCGGGGTGGTGCAATCGATCTGGGTGCCCAGCCGCACGCATCAGCTAGTAGACGTGGCGCTCGGCTTCCCGTACCTCGGCGACTACGTGAA
>JAKAWM010000237.1 GCA_021827285.1 Actinomycetes bacterium
AGATCCGTGCCGGTGCAGCATTCCACCACAAGAAGCCAGCGCACGCCCCGATCATGGCCGCCGCCAGCACGGCTTCGTCGAGCGAGTCGGGGTTGGCGTAAATGGCTTCGTGTTTCAGCTGGTAAAAGCCGATTACCGTGAAGACGACGAAAGTGAAGGCGGCGGACCCCGAGGCCAGCCCGTCCAGGCCGTCGGTGAGGTTGACCGCGTTGGTCGTGCCGACCAGGAGGAGGACCGCCAGGACCACCCAGCCCACCTTCCCCAACTGCAAGCCCGTCGAGTCGAAGCGAGTGAAAGACAGATGGGTGTCGACCTTCAGCCACACCACGGCGACGATGGCAAACGCCACGGCCACCAGCAGCTGAAGGGTGATCTTGGCTCGTTTGTTCAGGCCCAGGCTGCGCTGGCGCGTCACCTTCAGCCAGTCGTCGGCGAAGCCAACCATGGTCATCGCGACGATCACGGCCACCGCGACGAGCCCGCGCGTCGTGAAGACCGTTGAGACGTGAGCGACTATGTAGCCACCGACGCAAGCTCCAATGATGGCCAGGCCCCCCATGGTCGGGGTGCCGGCCTTCGAGAAATGCCCGGCGGGCCCGTCCTCCCGTATCTGCTGACCCATGCCCCTTGAGCGCAGCCGGGCGATCACCGCAGGGGTACCCAGCATGGCGAAAAGCAAGGCCACGCCGCCGGCTACAAGAAGGGCGATCACGGGCCGCCCCGGACCGATCCGGCACCCCAGCCCAACCGGCCGAGCACCTGGCGCGCCACCTGGACATCGTCGAAGGGCTCCACCCTGTCCCCGAAGTCCTGGCCCGTCTCGTGGCCCTTGCCAGCGAGCACTACCACGTCCCCCGGCTTGGCCAAACCCAGCGCACGCGAGATGGCCTCCGCCCGGTCCGGGACCACCAGTAGCTGCCCGTCGCCGGGAGCGGCGTCCTTGCTTTCGGCGCCACGGGCCACCTCCGAGGCACCTCCTGCCACCTCTGCAATTATGGCCAGCGGGTCCTCGCTGCGAGGGTTGTCCGTCGTCACTACGGCCACATCGGCCAAGCGGCGGGCCACCGCGCCCATGGCGGGGCGCTTACCCCGGTCCCGGTCGCCCCCGGCCCCGAAGACAACGATCACCCTCCCTGCTGGGGCAGCTGCCATTTCCCGCGCCGCGCCCAGTACCGCGGCCAGGGCGGCAGGCGTGTGGGCGAAATCCACCAGGACGTTGACCGGTGATCCCGGCTCCACCGGCTGCATCCGCCCGCGTACCGTCGAAGCGCGGGCCAGGCCCTCCCGGACCGCCTCCATCGGCACCCCCAAAGCAACCGCCGTGGTCGCCGCCGCCACGGCGTTGGTGACGTTGAACCGCCCACCCATGTTGAGCTCGATCCTTTGGCCCCGCCAGGAAAACGACGCCCTGGCGGCGCCGATGGTGACCTCCGTGGCGTCGCCGGGCGAGTAGGTCACGAGCTGCGGCCCACCCTGTCCCGCCAGCCGGCGAGCGAGCCTGGCGCCCCATTCGTCGCCCTGGTTGACGACCGCCAACGGTACCCACCCGGGCCGGAAGAGCGCCGCCTTGGCCGCAAAGTACGACTCCATCGTCCCGTGGTAGTCCAGGTGGTCCTGGCTCAGGTTGGTGAAGACCCCTGCCGCGAACGCGGTGCCGTCCACCCGGTGCTGGTCCAGCGCGTGCGAGGAGACCTCCATGGCCACCGCCACCGTACCTTGGCCCCGCAACTCGGCCAGGCGGCGCTGGAGGGCGGGCGCTTCAGGCGTGGTCCGCTCCCCCGTGAGCGTGCCCATGACGCCAGCCTCCTCCCCGCCCGCCTCAAAGATGCTGGCAAGCAGGGCGCAGGTGGTCGTCTTGCCGTTGGTGCCGGTGACGCCCACTACCTTCATGGCGCGCGCCGGTTGGCCCCAAAAAGCGGCCGACACCGGTCCCAGCACCTGGCGGACCGACGGCACGATCACCTGTGGGAGGACCGGGCCAACCTCCACCAGCCGCTCGCACAAGAGGGCCGCGGCACCCCTCCTGGCTGCGACGGGTGCGAAATCGTGCCCATCGGCGTGCCGGCCGGGCACGCAGGCGAATAGCGAGCCGGCCTCTACATCCGCCGAGCTGATAGTTATGTCAACCAGATCGGGGTCCTCGGCTCCGTCCGGGGCCCCAACGACGGCCGTGCCTTCCAACCCGGCGGCCGCCAGCAAAGCCCTTAGGTGCATCCCTACCTCGTCAGTGCCCGGCCTTGGCCGTGGTGGTCCCGGGTTGGACGGTGGCCATGGTCTTCGTCTGGGTCTTCGTCTGGGTTTTGGCTTGGGAGCTCCCCGCCACCTGGACCTGCGGAGCACCTTGAAGACCGGGTAGGACCGGTCCCGCCGCCTCGCCTTCGGCCCCGTAGGGGGTAGCTGGGGGCACGCCGGGCACCGGGGGCGCGGGCTTGTGCGGGGGGATGCCCATCTCCTGGAGGGCGTCGCGGGCGATCATGGCGAACACAGGTGCCGATGCTTCCGCGCCGTACTGGAGGGTTCCTTCCACCACGACCATGACCGTTATGGCCGGGTCCTCGGCAGGGACAAAGCCAGCAAAGCTCGAGACGAAATAGTTATTGATGTAACCGCCGGTAGACGAGGGTACTAGGGCGGTACCCGTTTTGCCGGCGACGGTGTAGGGGGATAGGTTGGCGGCCTGCCCGGTGCCAACTTTTACCACGCCCTCGAGCATGGCTGTCATTTCTTGCGCGACCTGATTGCTCACCACCCGGTGGGTGGGAGCTGAAGGAAAAACGTGTTCAAGGCCGTTTGGGCCAATATACCCGTCTACCAGTCTCGGCGGGACGTACACGCCCCCGTTGGCAATAGTGTTATAAGCCGCCAGCATTTGCACAGCGGTGATGGCCAAGCCCTGGCCGATGGGCACGGTGGCTATCGAAGTACCAGACCACTGATTGGGCCCGGGCACCAAACCTGAAGATTCCCCGGGAAAGCCGACGTCAGTCTTCTCCCCTACCCCGAAGGTGTGAATGTAATCAACTAATTTGCTCATGCCCAGGCGCTGGGCTATCTCGATCGTGCCGATGTCTGATGAATGGGCCAAAATGTCCGAGACGGTCCAGTGGAGGGTCGGGTGCGCCCAAGCGTCACTGAAGGTGCTCCCGGCCACGTCGTAAGAGCCCGGGATAGAGAACACATCCGAGGGTACTATGACCTGATCCGAGAGCGCCGCGGACATCGTTATCAGTTTTTGCACCGAGCCCGGTTCATAGACAGTGGTGAAGGCGCTGGCGGTCGGGGCTTCGACAGGCTGGGCACTGGCGACGTTCGCCTTCTTGGCCCCCGCCCCGACGTTCGGAGGCAAGAACCACACGGGTAGCGCCGGGGGTTCATGCTGGGTCGACGGCTCCTTGGCATTGGGCATAGTGAGCTCCGCCACCGCCAGCAGATCACCAGTGTGCCTGTCCATCACCAGGGCCATCCCACTTTTTGCCTGGGCGGCCACGATGGCCCGGGCCAGCGCCTCCTCAGCGTTGTACTGGAGAGGTTCGTCGATGGAAAGGACAAGGTCATCGCCGGGCACGGGGGCTTGGTAGTCCTTCAACCCCCCGGGGATCTGGCCACCAGCCGGGTCCACCACCTCAACACGCTTGCCCGGCTTGCCCTGGAGCAGCTCGTTGTACTTGTACTCCAAGCCCGACAGGCCCTGCCCGTTGGCCCCGACAACGCCGAGGATGGGAGCGGCCAGTTGCCCCGCCGGGTCAACGCGCTTGGGCTCCTGGATGGTGTATACCCCGGCAAGTGCACCGTCCGTGATCAGCTTTTCGACCCTGGCAGCCGCCGCGTCCGGGATGGTCCGAGCCAGGTACACAAAGCCTTGGGGTGCGCTGAGCTCGGCCTGCAAGGTGGCCTCCGGCACCCCGACCAGCCTGGTTAAGACCTGCGCCTCTTGCCTGGGATTGGCCACCTGGTAAGGGTCGGCACAGACCGTGGTTAAAGGCACGGAGATGGCAAGCTCGTTGCCATTGCGGTCCAGGATCGACCCTCGTTCGGCCGGAAGGGTCACGTCCTCAAGATCCTGCGAAATGGCGTGTGCTTCGTAGAGTGAGGCGTTTACCCCTTGGACAAAGAGGAGCTTTGCGCAGATCCCGCCCAAACTGGCCAGCATCAACCCGCAAGAAACGGCGAGCCGGCGCCGGCGACGGGCTGGGCTGCCTCCTCCGCCAGGGCCACCTGGTCTGCTGGCCCGCGGGCCGCCCGGACCGCGCCCCGCACCAGCCGGCCGGCCGCCCCGAGCCCCGCCCGTCAGCTTCTGGGTGTGCGGTCGAAACCTGAACGGGCCCGAGCTCACGGGGTGGCACTCAGGTAGGGCTTGACCTCCGGCCAGTTGGCGTCCCCCTGCGGCGCAGGCACCGTCGTAGCCCCAGCTCTCGAAGGCTCCACCGGGTGGCCCGGCACCGAGGGAGCCGGCAAGCCAGCTTTGGGAGCCTCGATGTAGGTAACGGAGGCCGGCTGGACCATGTGCAACTTGCCTTCAGCTACCGAGACGATCCGCGCCGGCGCTTCCGCCACGGCTACTTGCAGGCGGAGTTTTTCATACGTGGCTTGGGCCGATATGGCCTTGTCCTGCAGGCGGTTGAGGGCGAACTGGTCCTGGGCAATAAGAGCGTGCAGAGCGACTAAGCCGAGGCAAAGCAAAGCCGCGAACCCTATCAGTAGGGCAACGCCGAGGCGGCGTAAGTAGGCCGGCCGCCGCCGCTCTCGCTCGACGAGGCGCAGCTGCCTCGGTTGCCTCTCGCCGCCGGAAGGCCCTTCTTCACGAGCCGGGACGGTGGTGGGCTGGACGGAGGTTAGGTCCCGCTCGGGGACGGCCGGGCTCATGGCGCCTCCCGCGGTAGCCGGTTGATGGCACTGGCCGGGC
>JAKAWM010000238.1 GCA_021827285.1 Actinomycetes bacterium
CGACCCCTTCCACTCCCCCGCCTTGGCCATGGCCATCTGCACCACCCGCTCGGCCCGCTGGATAGGCTCCCAGGAGAGGCCCTGCAGGTGGGCGATGGTGGACGCCTCGGCAATAGGGACCAACTTGAGCACCGCGACCGGGGCAAAAGCGGCCAGAAGCAAGATGGCGATGCCCGTGAAAATGCCGCTTGCACCTTGGCCAACCGAAAGGGAATGAGAACCCAAGCAGAGGGCGCCTACGATGACCGGTTTGGCCAGCAAGAGCGCGGCCAAGACTTCAAGCAGGCGCTTGGCCCAGTGGGCAGTGGCCGGCCAGATGAGCCCGGCCAGCGCCAGCGGCATGAACAGGACCGCCAGTTCGATGGCCGCCGACCTGAGGGCGAGCTCGATCGAAATGATCATCGCCCCGGCAAGGAAGACAAAAGACACGGCGAAAACGGCGGGCCCACTGGTGATGACCTGGGGGAGGGCCAGCGGGACGATAGCCGAGTAGAGCTGCTTCAGATTGGGAGTGACTGCCTCTTGGATGGTCGTCGAAAGCTGGTCGGTAACGCCCAAGCCAACCTTGGCCAAGGAAGTGACCGCGAACCCGCCCAACAAGGCCAAGGGCAGGCAGGCGCCCCACGCCCGGGCCAAGCGGCGCATATCCTGGCGCAGGATCGCTCCCAGAGTGGCCGCGAACAGAAGCGGGGCCGTCATGATCTCCTCCGTCGGGAGCATCCCCTGGACCACCACCCTGTACCACGACGCGCCGACCTCGGTCCGGGTGGTACTGGTCATGGCTTGGCCTATGACCTGGTCCGTGAGGTACACCGCTCCGTGGGCGATCCACTTGACCAGGTACCCGAAAAAGAAATTGACGATACCGCTCGCCAACCAGCCGGTCGGCAGATGTATGAAGAAGTCGCCCATCAGCCGATGACTTGGCTGCCTTGGCCGTAAAAGAAGTTGATGATATGGGGTGCCGCCCCGATCAGGAGGGCGGCGATACCCGAGACGATCACACCCTTGCGGCCGTTGTAAGAGTGCTGGTAATTGTGCGAAAAGTGGCCAAAGGCCCACATGACGCCCCCAGCAAAGATCCCGACGATCGAAGCCAGCAGCGCCCAGTGGCCCACACCGCTGGCCAAGCCTTCGAGCTGCGCCTCGCCCGGGAGGCTGGCCGAGTTGGCTGGGTCGATGCCGCTTATGCCGATGCCGTTGCCAGACATTAGGTAGGTAAGCAAGCTGTGCATGGTTGCTCCTTTGTGCGACCGGTTGGGGCCAACAGGGACGCAGCCCAATGGACGGGCGGATCCCAATGGACGGGCGGATCCCAATGGACGGGCGGATCCCAATGGACGGGCGGATCCCAATGGACGGGCGGATCCCAATGGACGGGCGCAGCCCAATGGACGGGCGATCAGCCGAGGCACAAGCCGGGACCTGAGAAGCGCTCTGGCCCGACGTGGTTAGGTGCTTTCCATATCATTCCATACTTTTGATAGAGTTTCAAGTCATGTTGGTCCTCAGGTCTATCTCGGTCGGCAGCGTCTCCTACTGGCAGCGTGAGGCCGTTCACAGCACCTGGTTGGGAGGCGGAGCCGAAGAACTGGGGCTAAGCGGGCAAGTGGGCGCGGCTCAGCTCCGCCAAGTGCTCATGGGAAACGGCCCAACAACCGGCGAGCCCCTCACACCCCGCCCCAACCGGCGCCTACGCCATGGCTGGGACCTGGTCCTGGCCGCTCCCAAGTCGGTATCAGTATTGGTGGCAACGCTCAGCCCCAGTTCCGCGGGAGTGATGGTGGAAGCCTTTCGCCACGCCGTGGCCGACACCGTGCGGGCCATTGAGGATAGGGCGGGCCGGTTGCGGCGCGGGGGCACAGAAATCCCCGGCCTGGTCGTGTTGGCCAGTTTCGAGCACCGACAGAGCGCCTCCGGGGACCCTCACTTGCACAGCCATGCCGTCCTGGCCAATTTGGGTTTCGGCGGGGAGGCCGGGTGGGGGTGCCTGGCCACCGGTCCGCTGTGGCGCTGGCGGGAAGGGCTGGCCGCAGGCTTCCAGCTGGCCCTCCGCGAGCGCCTTCGTGAGGCCGGGTTCGTTTTTGACTGGGGACTTTCAACGGGTGGGCTGGGCGAGATCTCGGCTGTCCCCGAGCAGGTGCTCCGGGCAGCCAGCAGCCGGTCGCTGGCCGTGACGGCCCGGAGCCGTTCGTTCGGGAGCCCGTCTGCAAGCACCGCACGTACTGCGCAAGGCACGACGCGCGTTGGTAGCCGGAGCTCGGGGCCCAGGCCCATCGAGTGGGGTACGAAAGAAGCCGCGAAACTGACTGCGAGCAGGCGGGACAAGCCGGTCACCCCCTCCCCGCCGCCCGCGGTGGGGCTGGTAGCCGAGGCCCTTGCCGCTCGTTCTTCGGCCTTCAGCGAGCCCGACGTTGTCGTGGCCCTGGCGGGGACCCACGCCCACCTCGACCTCCAGGGCGCGCTGGCCTGGACGTCTGCTTGGTGCCAGACCATGCCCACCGCGGGGCCAAGCCGCTGGACGACAGCCTTGGCCTCCGCGCTCGACAACCACGTGGTGGACACAGCGTTCGAGGCACGCTTCGCCCACCTCGCCCAGGTCGACCAGGGGCAGGCGGAGCACGAGATGGCATCGCTCGGCATCGACCCCGACATAGCCCGAGCTGCTACGCGGCTTGCCTGTGGTGGTGAGGGGATAGCCGTCCTGCCTCGGGCGGCCTGGCTGTCCCAGGTGGCCTGCGTCGATGCCGCACGGGCCGCCTGGCAGGCCGCGGGAGTGGTGGTCGAAGTGAGCTGTCCAAGCAACCTCGAGGGGCGCCGCTGGCGGGCGCTTTCGTCACTTGGCCCGCCCCGCCCTCCCGTTCTGGGCCTGGGGGCGCAGGGGTCAGGGCCGGGCCGAAGGGTACTGGTGGTGGACGCGGCCGACCATTTGAGCCCCCGCGCGCTGGCTGACCTCGTAGACCGGGCCGGTGCCTCGGGCACCAAACTCGTGCTCGTGGTGGGCGGGACGCAACTTGGCCACGGGCCGTCCCTTTCCACTTCGCTGCAACGGCTGGAGGACGAACTGGTCCCCGCCGCCCTGAAGTACCTTCCCTCGCCCGGGTTAGCGCTGGGCGGCATGTGGCGAGCGGCTAACCCTTGCGTGCCACCACTCGGCGGAGGCATGGTCCACGCCGCCTTCATCGGCACGGACGCCATGGCCCACGTCGCTGGAGCTTGGGCGGCCGCAAGGACGGGGGTGGAGCCCGGAGCTGGCGGGGCGCTCATGGTCGCCTTCGGCCCGGATGAGGTGGAGGTCCTCAACCTGGCCGCACGCTCGTACCTCACAGAGACAGGCGTTTTGGCAGCTCGGGAGCATGTCCGCCTGGGCGCCCGGGACTACGCTCGGGGCGAAGAAGTGGTGGCTCTCCGGCGCCTGGGGACGGTGAACAGCGCCACCTTGGGGACCGTGGTCGCGCTGGGGCCTTCGTCGGCCACGGTGGAGTGGCGCGCGAAGGCCGGAAAGGCCCTGACTACAGTTGGCCCGGGACAGGCCGCCTGCTTGGCGTACGGGTACGCCACCACGGTCCCCTACCTGCGTGGGTTGGACAATGCCCCTGCCGGTCCGCGCCCGAAGCTCATGGTGCTCGGCGACCCGCTCGAGCTGGGGCGGCGGTCCATGGACGTGAGCCGGGCCTGGGTCACCATCTCATCACCCGGGCCCCTCGGCCAACCTCGGACAGAGGCCCGGCACCAGAGCGCGGCCATCGAACTGGCCGTCGGCTGGCCCGACGATGCCCTGCTCGAACGGGCCGGCCCCCGCCCCTTGGGACGAGCCGCCCGGGCCCGCTGGGAAGGGGTCATCGCCCGCCTGGCACAGGGCAGGATGGCCGGGCTGACCGTAGAACGTGGCCCCGGGATAGGGTTGAGCCCACGGCTGGGCCGGCAAGCCGGTCCGCTCCAGCGCGAGCTAGGGGCTCAATACCCGGCGCCTTCCCTTTGACACGAGCGCTACGTATGGTCCCGGTCACCGCCCGGCCGGCGCACGGCGCGAAGATGCCCTGATGGCCCGGCTGGCAGTCTTGCGGCGCTACTGGAAGCCCATCCGTACCGTCGTCGGCCTGACATTGCTCGGGGTGGCCATCTGGGTATTGGCGGGCAAGTCGAGCGAGCTTTCCGGGGCTGGGGCTTTCCTGGCCAACCCTCATTGGGGCTGGCTGGTCCTGGCGGCCAGCGCCGAACTGTGCTCGTTCCTGGCCGCCGCCGCACTCCAGCAGATCCTGCTCCGAGCTGGGGAGATCCCGGCTCGCTTGCGCAGGCTGACGGCCTTGACATTCGCAGGTTATTCGGTCCAGTCCGCCCTGCCGGTTGGAGCGGCCTTCGCCGGCTTGTACGTTTTTCGCCAGTACCAGCTCCTTGGGGCGGACGAAGTGCTGGCCGGGTGGGTGATCGTCGGGGCCGCGATGGTGGCCTTCGCAACGATCGCCGGCTTGGCTGGTGTAGCCCTCGCCCTGGCCGCCTCCTCGGGGACGACCTTCGACCTGGCTGGGGCCATCACCGCCGTGGTCGCCCTAGCAATCCTGGCCGTCGTCGCCTGGGTCTACCGGGCCAGCCTTTACGTAGTCGCGGCGAGGGCGGTCTCGGCCCTGGAAAGGGTCTTCCATCGTTCGCCGGGCCAATGGAGAGTGCCGCTGGGCCAGGGTTTCGAGCGGATGAGGGCAGTGGCCCCGACGAGAGGCGCCTGGGTGCAGGCCTGGTTGGCCGGCACCATCAATTGGGTCGCGGACGCCAGCTGCCTGGGTTTCGCCTTCCTGGCCGTAGGGGGTGGTGTGCCCTGGCGGTTCCTATTGCTGGCCTATTGTGGCGGCCAACTCGCCACCCTCCTACCCATCACGCCGGGCGGCTTGGGGGTGGTCGAAGGT
>JAKAWM010000239.1 GCA_021827285.1 Actinomycetes bacterium
GCGTTCGGAGACGCAAACTCCACCCGAGCCGCGGCGTCCATGGTCAGCACACCGTCACCCACCCGGGGCGTCTCGGTGGAGAGGGGTTCTTCAAGGGGGAAGGGAAAGGTGCCCTGAGTCACCATGCGCGCCAAGCGGTCAAATATCTCCACGTAGACCCGCTCTAGTTCTCCGGCGCGGCGACCCACCACCAGGGCCGCCTCACGGGCCAGGACGGCCACGACGTCCCCCTGGCACCTCACGGGTATACAGACCATACGGGCCCGCTCGCCGCGCCCTTCGGGCACCTGTTCCCCCCGGGCGCCCAAGCTGACCTCGCCTTCGACTACGTTGCCAAGCGCCCAGGCCTGGCGCAGCAGCGCAGGTTCGGCGCCGCTCGCCTCCCGCCCGACCAGGTCCTCCAGGTGCAGGGTCTGGCTGGTGGTCGGCCGCACCTGTCCCACCACGACGAAGCTGCCTTCGGTCGTCGGGGCGAACAGGAGCAGGTCAGAGAAGGAGAGGTCGGACAGCATGCCCCAGCTGCCCACCAAGCGCTGCAGGTGGTCCAAGGTTGGTTCGGGCGCCAGTGCTCGTTGCTTCAGCAGCTCAGCCAGGGTCGCCACCGGCCGACCTCCTCTCGTGCGTCATCCGCGTTCAAGACCATATGTGGCGTCCCAGCTCGAGCACGCTCGCCAGGTCATGGACGTCTCCCTCGAGCTCTGGGACGCTCACGGCGAGCCCCGGTGACCTGCCCAGGTCGGATCGCTGGCTCGCTTCCCGCCGGGCCACCACCCCCAGGTTGTTGAAGTTGGTCCCGATCTCCCGAAGTACCCGGGACACCTGCGCCGGCTCGCGTTCCTGTAGTGCGCCGCCGGTCGCGCACAGCCTGCCTGCTAGTTCGTTTGCCTGGTCGCACAAGTCCTCCGCCCTCTCCTTGAGCCCGTCGGCTAGCAGGTAGGCCGGGAGCACCCGGTTGAGCACCAATGCTCCCACGTGCAGCCCCTGCGCCGGGAGAAGGCTCATGAAGGTCTCCGCCTCGCGGACCGGCCCCGCCTCAAGGGTGCTCACGACAACGAAGGTGGTCCTCCGGTCGGCGAGCAGTCGCTCCACTTCCTGTGCCCGCTCGACGAAGCCCTCCGACATGGTCTGGAAGAGGATAAAGAACTCGGCTATGTCCTGGAGGAACTGAGACCCTAGGATCTTGTCGGCTACGTAGTAGAAGGGACGGGACGCGACATCGACGAGCCGGCTGCGGTAGGGGACCGTCAAGAAGCGTAGGAGCCGCGAGGCGAAGAACTCGGCCATTCGTTCGGGGGCCAGAAGAAAGTCGATGGCGTTGCGGGAGGGTGGGGTATCGACGACGATGAGGTCGTAGGTGCCCTCGGAATGCAGCTCGTAAAGCCTCTCTATGGCGATGTAGTCGTGACTTTGCACGAAGCGACCGGCGATGTCCTGGTACAGAGGGTTGGTGAGGATCCGCCTGGCGGTAGCCCTGTCCGGCGCGTGCCGGGTCACCAGCCTGTCCCAGCTCTTCTTGGTGTCGACCATGGCTGCCCATAGTTCTCCTTGAGGGACCGCCCCCGCGGCTCGAAAAGCACTCTTCGGCACCTGTTCGGGCATGTCACCCGAAGGAGAAAGCCCGAGGGCGTCGGCCAGCCTGCGGGCCGGGTCTACGGTGAGAGCGAGAACTCGCCCCCCTTGGTGCCATGCAGCCATGGCTGCGGCCGCGGCTGCCACTGTTGTCTTGCCGACGCCACCTGGGCCGCACACGACCGCGATCTCCTTAGCGGCCATCAGCGCCTCCAGGCTGCCCGGAGACGCACCGCCGGTCAACTTTCCAGCTCCGCCGCGATGGCAGCCGACACTTGATGGGTGGCGCGCAACCCGTACGACCGAAGGAATAGATAAGGTACGTAAAGCAACGGCACGCTCGGTCCGAGGAAGTCTCTCAACCGCTCAACGTGCGCGGCGCGCGAGCGCCTCGTCCTGACCATCAAGCGGGCCGCCTCCAGCAGGGGCGTGACCGTGCCACCGAGGGCCTCCGAAAGGGAGCCCGCTACTGCTGGTTCGGAAAGAGCGTCGAAGGCCTCTTCCTCACGGGTGCCGAAAAGCTCGGGAAGGACCCGGTTGACAATCACCCCGGCCAACCCGACCGTCGTTTCCTGGGCCAAGCGATCAACCAGCTCCATCGTCTCCATGACGGGCATTTCTTCGGGAGTGGCGACGGCCAGTACCCCGGTGGTCGATCTGTCGGAGAGGATGTCCAGGACCCAGCCCGTCTGGTTGCGTACCGGTCCGACGCGAACCAGGCGATTGACGGCTTGGGGCGCGGCCAGCTGGCCGATTATGTGGCCGCTGGCGACGCCGTCCACTACGACCATGTCGTAATGGCGCTCCCTCACCTCCCAGCAGAGCTTGCCAACCGTCACGATCTCGCGGACGCCGGGGGCGGCTGAGGCCACGAAATCGAGCATCCGCGCCAGAGGGGCCACGTACTGTCCTCTTGGCAGCTTGAGCTGCAGGGCTAAGTACTGGCGCAGTGAGGCCTCCGTGTCCATCGACATGGCCCATAGGTTGGGCGCAACCAAGCGGGGCTCGAAGCGAGTCGGGCCACACTCGAAGCTGGAGGCCAGGTCGCCTTTGGCATCGAGCTCGCAGACCAGCGTGCGCTTGCCCTGGCTGGCGGCCAGAAGGGCTAGGGCAGCGGAGACGGCGGTCTTGCCGACGCCGCCCTTGCCCGTGACAAAGAGGAGCTTGCGGTCGAGCAGCCTTGGTGCGGTAGGCGCCTCAGACTGCCGCACCGAAGCCCACCCGCCGCATGTCGGCGGCGGTGTCAACTTCCACGTAGGCGAGCTTCGCCGCGGGTATGCCGACCCGCTTACCCCGCTTGTCGGTTAGCCACAGCATCCCGCTCCCCTCGGTGATGGCCTTGTCGACCTCGGCAACCAGCTCATCGACACCCGTGTTGTCGGCGAGCTCTACTTCGATCTCTCGGGGGGCTTGGGTAACGCCGATCCGGACGTCCACTCTTTCGCTCCAGTCACTCGATCTCCTTTGATGCTATGGCAAGCTAGCGCCACGGTGAGGGTTGGATCCCCTACCGGCACGAAGTGGCTTCCCTGAGGCACAGCCAAAAGGACGGTCGTAACGGTCACTCCCGGTAGGTACGGTGGACCGTATATGCGAGCCGGAGAGACCGCCCAGACAGGTACGGCACCTCGAGGGACGGGCCAAGAGCCGATCGTGATGGCCCATGGGGCGTCCCCCTACGTGGGTACGAGCCTGGTTAGCAGGCAGGTGCGCGAGGATGCCGAAGCCTTGTTCCTGGCTCCGGGCGCCACGCAGGCCAGAGGCGCGGGCGTCCGAGCACGCGAGGAAGAGCCTGACCCGCTGCGAACCTGCTTCGAGCGTGACCGCGACCGGATACTGCACGCGAGCGCGTTCCGCCGACTGGCCGGCAAGACGCAGGTCTTCGTCTTTCCCCGCGATCATCAGCGCACTCGCCTCACCCATGCCTTAGAGGTTGGGCAGGTCGCCACCGCCATCGCCCGTGCCACCGGGCTGAACGTTGCGCTCACGGAAGCGATCGCCATCGGCCATGACTGTGGCCACGGGCCAGGTGGCCACGCCAGCGAGGAGGCCTTCAGCCCCTACTTGTCCGGGGGCTATAACCACGCTACGTGGGGTGCCGACGTGGTACTTGCCCCACTCAACCTCTGCTTGGAGACATTGGACGGGATCCGTCATCACAGCTGGTCGCTCCCCAGCCCCATTACTCCTGAGGGGGCAGTCGTGAGCTGGGCTGATCGCTGTGCCTATTGCGCCCATGACCTGGAGGACGCGGCCCTGGCCGGCATCGTGGACCTGGGTGATCTACCCCCTTCAGTGGTGGAGCTTGCGGGTAGCTCTCGTTCGGCTTTGTTGCGCTGCTTCATTGGCGCGCTGGTTGAGTGCATCACCACCACCGGTACCATCGGGATGCGCCCACCCTTCGCTGGCGCTCTGGCCGATCTGCGCTCGTTCAATTACGAGCGTATATATACGCGGCCTGAGTCCGTGGCCCAGGCCCAGGCGGTCATATCCGTCTTGCGTTCCCTGGTCGACTACTTTGTGGCGCACCCCTCCAGCCTGCCTGGCGGGTGTACCACTGACTGCGACCCATCTGACATCGTGCGCCGGAGCGTCACATACGTAAGCGGCATGACCGACCGCTTTGCTTTCGAAATGGCCATGGAGTTACTGGGCTGGCGGCGGGAGCGCCTGCCCAGAGGCATCGACGCTCCCGCCACGGCTCGAATTCGGCCCTCGCCCAGCCCTAGCCCGAACTTTCTCCCGGTTACAAAGCCTGCTTAGCCACCCGAGAGCTGGAGCCAGTGCACGCTCTGCCAGACCGGGTTGACCACGCTGACGAGCGTGTTGCTGTTGAGGCTTTGCGGGGTCACGATCCCGGCCACAAACAGCTGCAGAAACCCGCTGCCTTGCACCAGACCGGCGAACTCATAGATGACAACCGGATTGGCTGGGCCGTTCTGCGAGGTCAGGGTCAGGCAGATGGGGGCCATGACCCCAGCCGGTCCGTTGCCCGGCAGCCTTGCTTGTTTGGCCTGCCCACAGACTTTTGTGTCGGGGAACTTCTGGCTCAGCTGGCTGATCCGGTTTTGGAAATAGGTGGTGAGGCTGAATGAACTGGCCTGCCGAGCACTGTATAGCTCGATGCTGACCCCATCAGGGCCATCCACGAACAGGTCGTCCGAGGTGGTGACGCTGTCCTTGGTCCACCCGCTCGGGAGCGTTACAGAAGCGATGCTGTTGGAAACCTGCGTGCCGCCACCGTTTGGCCCTGGCGCCGTCGTGACGGTTGTGGTCGGCGGCGCCGTGGTCGGCGGCGCGGTCGT
>JAKAWM010000240.1 GCA_021827285.1 Actinomycetes bacterium
GTGCGGTCGTCGGAGGTGCGGTCGTCGGGGGCGCGGTCGTCGGGGGCGCGGTCGTCGTGGACCCACCGCCACCGGCCACGGTCGAGACCGGCGGTGGGCCGATCGGGTTGTGGTGGATCAGCTTTGGCACCAGGATCCCCGCACCAACAGCCAAGATCAGGAGCACCACTACCCCGATCACCAAGCCGGTCTTGCCGCTTCGCTGCAACCCGGCAGGCGGGTACTGGCCGCCCCCCGACGGCCAGGGAGCACCGCCTGGTGCCTGGTAGTAGGTCGATTGGGCCGGAGGTTGGTACGGGGGTTGGTATGGAGGCTGGGCGGGCGATCCTGGGGAGGTCGGGGGGACAGCGCCCGATGGGGGGACAGCGCCCGATGGGGGGACAGCGCCCGATGGGGGGACAGCGCCCGGCGTGAGAGGGGCGCCACATGCCTCGCAGAACGAGGACCCTTCGTTGACTGCGGCCCCGCACCGGGGGCACACGTTAGGCATTGGCACCTCCCGTGGCCGCCTGTCCTGCATCGGGGGCCGAGCTGGTGGTGCTCGCGGAGCTGGTGCCACCGGCAGCGATGGGTGCGGCAGCTGGTGAGGCGGTGCGGGGGCCCGCGCTTACGGCACCTCCGCACAGCGGGCAGAAGGCAGCTGCCCCAACACTGTGGCGGCAATGGGGGCACAACACGGTTTGGAAGCCGAAGTCCTTGGCCTCGTCCAAGAGGGCGTCGTGAACCATATGGCGGATGTAAACAAGAAGCACGGCCACAACTGCGGCAAAGAAAAACAGTGCGACCGTCTCCGAGACGCCGTGGTCCTCGAGAAGCTGGCCGATCGCCGAGTAAAGCACGTGGGCTCCCAGTGCCAGGGGGATGGCGAAAGCATAAAGGCGCTTGGCCAGGCGCTTGGGCTTCCACAGCGCCGCCACCACGATCCCGGTGCAGCTGGCTTGGAGAAGGGGGTTGAGGACTGCGTACGCGATGACCCAGGAAAGCCAGTTGGCTGAGGACGTGTGCACTGGCAATGTGGAAATCAGCCGGGAAACATTGACGATGGTTTCGGCGGCGGCGAAACCAAGGCCTGCCGCCACACCGAAGGTGAGCCCGTCGATGGTTTCGCCGAACTTGCCCGAGCTACGCAGGCCGAGCACTGGTACCGGCTTGACTACCTCTTGGATCAGCGGCAGGACAACCGTGGCACCGATCAGGTAACCGACACCTGATGGCCTGAGCGGGGATGTGTGCAAAAGCGCCTTGGCGACGATGCTGACCACCACACCCAACACTGCTCCAGAAACCATTGTCAGCCCGAGCACCTTGGCCGGCTCGTCCCGGTAAACCTGGGCCTCGTACAGGTATACAAGGTAGAGGGATGGCACCAGCACAGCCGCGGCTAGTAGGGAGGCGACGATGAGCCCTCCACCAACGAGGGCGACGATGACAGCCAAGCCCCCTATCAAACCCCAGCGAAACTCATGCGCCCGGTGGCGGGGCAGATGGGGGAAAAGGGTGGTGACAACGCTCGGCTGGGCCACGTGCTCGCCCGCATGGGCGGCATAATCATGGCGCCGAGATTGCGCCGCAGGCCCAATACTGGCGCGGTGTGCCCCGCACCAGGTGCAGAACGCCTCGTCGGGCGTATCGCGCCCGCAATGCTCACATGGTGTCATTGGTTATGCCTTTCTTTGGTTGCCGCCTCGTCAACCACCGGAGCCAGAACCACCAGACACCGAGATCTGGCGCCATTGCAGGCTCCCTACGAGAGGATCGACGAATTGGTTGAGGGTGGTGCCGCTCATGCTTTGGGGGAAAAAGAAGTCAGCTTCAACCAGCAGCTGAAAGCCGTTGCCCTGCACTAAGCCGGCGTAGGCCAGTGCCTTGTAGGGTACCGACGTGCCGTTCTGGGGGGTCAAGGTGAAGCAGACAGCTTCGAACGCTCCCGAGACGGCTGGGTTGCCGGGCACGTTGGAGGACTGCACAGATTGGCAGACCGCGGCATCGGGCCAGGCCTTTTGGGCACTGGCCAGGGCGTCCTGGAGGACGCCGGTCAGTGTCTGCGAACTAGGCTCCTGCTGGGTGAAGAACTGGACGAAAAGTCCCTGAGGTCCGTCCAGTACCAAGTGGGCTGAGTCTGAGTTCTTGGTGTCTTCGGTCCATCCGTTCGGGAGGTTTACAGAGGCTGCCTGGTTGGAGGCGCTGCCTCCTCCGTTACCGCCTGGCGCCGGGTTGGGCGAGGCAGTAGGGGTGGGGGACGGCGGCGGTGTGGGCGAGGAAGTGGGCGACGGCGAGGAAGTGGGCGTGGGCGACGGCGGGGCGGTGGGGTGGGCTGAGCCGGTCGGCGCAGTTGTCGTGAGCGCGGAGTGGCTCACCGGGTGGTGGCTGAGCGCCGGCACGAGGAGGCCGATCGCGGCGGCAACGGAGAGGATCACGGCGAGCACCGCTCCTACCCCGGCCGGGCCCATGCGCCGGAGGATCTCTCCCGCGGGTGGGATGGGAGGCACGACCACCGATGTCGGAGCGGCTGGGGCAGCGTAGGCTGATGTAGCCGGCGCAGCGCCAGCCGTCGCCGGCGGGGTCGGAGCGGAAGCCGTAGCCGTAGCCGTCGGGGTAGCCGTCGCCGTCGCCGCCGTGACGGCAGCCGGGACGGGTGGCACCGGCTCGAGTAAGGGGGCACCGCATGTTGAGCAGAATTGGAAGCTTTCGTCGGCTACGGGAGCTCCGCAACGGGGGCAGGCACTAGCCATTGTTGTGACTAACCGAACCCTAACAGAGAGAAAGACGTGGCAACCTGGAAGCCCAAGGAGTCTGTGCCGGCCCAGAATGACGCTGCCGGACCGTAGACGACGACCACGGCGACAGCGTAATCGTTCACGACGTTTGAAGCAATAGCCTGATCTTGGGCGGCTTGACCCGATTTGAGGCCGTTTGGTGCAATAATGCCGGCCCCAACGAAGGCGCGCATGCGGGTGCTCGCGCTGTAATAGAAGCCGGCCATCATGTCTGAGGCGTCGTTCCAAATGTAGCTGTAGTTCTTGTACTGGCTCTGCAGGGACAAGTCGGTTGGCAACGGAGAGTGGCCTTCGAGCAACCCGAGGGCGTACTGGGCCACCGGGACCACCAAGTTATCTTGGAGTTGTTGCGGTGTACCGGCGTAGGAGCTACGAAGCGGGTACAACCTGAAGATGTAGGCGCCCGCGGAGCCGTCCTGCGACCGGTAGTGGAGCTCCTCGGTCGAGAGAGGGCCCTGCAGCTTTTCCGGGGTGCCGGAGACCGTCACGTTGGCCTTGCTTGCTGGCCGCATGACCCAAGAGCTGGGCACGCAAAGCCCCATGTTCATATAATTGGCCAAGGCGGGCGAAAGAGCCGTGGTGATGTAGTCGCTCGAACTACCCGGCGCTATAAGCAGCGAGCCAGCCAGGGTGCCGTCCACAAAGACCTCCGCTTTGTACTGAAGAGAGGTAAGACAGGTCTGGGCGCTGGAAAGGAACTCCGTTTTAGCTACCAGCGTGCCTCCCTCCTTGGTAAAGCAGTTGCCCCAGGGCCACCCGGCTGGTCCACCCCAGCAGGCGGTGGCGGCGATCCCGTTCCAAGTGGCGGAAGTGTTGGCGCGCTGAAACCACACGACGGTTACCGGGCCATCTTGGAGCTGGGTATCGGAAGCAGGGGCGCTTACCTCGATGAGGTTGGGGTCGACTACGCCAGATAGTTGAAGCGACGACGTCGTTGAGCCAGGCCCTACGAGGACTTTGCCATTGGCCATTGAGCCAGTAAGAATGCCCTCGGCCTGGGTGACGGCGGCCCTCAGGTCGGGCGAGGCCGCGGCGGCCGCCGTGTCGCTCAGGTTGGTGAGATCCTGGAGCCCCCCCGCGAGCCAATCGAGTTGTAGCCCGCCGTCGGTCGAAGGTAAAGGCTGCGTGCAGGTTGTGAGCACCACTGGTTTGGGGCACGAGAAAAGCATGTGCGTGGCTGCGGCCCGGTAAGTGGCTGCCCCGGCGCGGTAGTCGTGCCGTGCTAACTCGGCCAACCCCAGGTTCATCAAGCTCACCGGGTTGGAGGGGTCAAGGTTGACGGCTTGGTTGCTGAAGGCCAAGCTTGCCACCGGAGGCTCACCGTGACCGCCTTTCATGAGCCACTGGTCATAGTAGTCCCAGCCAACAGACACCAGGAGGCTGGTGTTGTGATCGCCCAGATTGTAGGCAGCTAAGTCGTCCCTAATGGACAGACGCTCCCAATAGGGTGCGACACTGGATACGAAGCCGTTGCCCAGCTCCTGTGAACCGCGGTCAACCTCCGCCAGAGAACGTTCGGCGTAGGCCTCAGCGTAATCGGGTCGTGCTCTTATGGCGGCCGTGAAATCGTCCATTGCCACCTGGTAGCCCGCCGGGTTGACCGCTTGAGCTAGGGCTGTCACGCCACGGGCATACTCGCGCGCAGCAGCATCTGATGGAAGGCCCGGCTCCCTGGTGGTAACCAAGCCTCCTCCCCAGGTCAAGCCGATCACTACCAGGGCAGCACCCAGCAGGCTGAACAAAAGGCGGTTCCTCCCATAAAGTACATAAGCGGAGCCAAAAAGAAAAAGGGCAACGGCGATCATGGTGACGATGGCCGTGTAGGAGTCAACAAGTGCCGACCACTGACCAGCGGCGTCGTTGTAGCCATCGGCCTTGGCCTGCAGATATGTGCCGCCATAGGCACGCTGGGCAAAAAAGTCGGTGGGGAAGTTGGGATCCGGGTTACCGTCCGGAAGATCAGGCTTCAAGTCGGCGGGCAGGCCCGTGCTGGCGGCGGCCGCTTGGGCACGGGCGGCATTGAAAAGTGCCGCCCAGTTG
>JAKAWM010000241.1 GCA_021827285.1 Actinomycetes bacterium
AGCGCTACCACTCGCCGGCCCAAGTGCAGCCGGGCACCATTATCGGCGTGCACCTGGGCGAAAACGGTCCCCACCTGGGGGCCGAGGAGGCGCCGGAACAATACCGGGGAGCGGCTCACCAAGGCGACGTCAAGGCCTCCTCGCCGAAGCGACGCCGCCACCTCGCTACCTGTCCACCCGGCGCCAATCACCACCACTCGGGCACCGGGATGAAGGGCAGCCCGGATCTGGTCGGCATCAGCCACCGTCCGGAGCGAGAACACGTTCCCCAACCCGGACCCCGGGGCTCGGAGCGGTCGCGGGGAGGCGCCCGTGGCCAGCAGCAGTTGGTCGTACCGCAGGTCCCCACCGGGGCGTAGCGTCACCCGCTTGGCTCGTGGGTCAATGGCTGCCAGCGACGAGCCCGTGATGAGCTCGATGTTGTGATCGGCGTAATAGGAAGCCGGGTGCACGGCCAGGTTGTCGAAGTCGGCTCGTCCCTGGAGGTAGGCCTTGGACAGCCCAGGCCGTTCGTAAGGGCGGGCTTCTTCTTCGCCCACGAGCACGACCTCCCCGTCAAAACCCCAGCCGCGCAACGACTCGGCCGCCTTGGCACCGGCCAACCCTGCTCCGGCAATGACGAACCTGAGCCCCACCGCCCCGAAGTTACGGGCGCCGTGAAGGGGCAGCGTCCGGTCTGACCCGAGCCTTGCCGTCACGGGGAAGCCGCAGTTGCCTGGGCAAGATCTACGGCAATCCCGCAGCGATCGTCTTCGGGTAGGCACCGATGACCGGGGGTAGCTCGGGCCTTAGTTTCGATGCCATGGGCATGAAAGATCTCCACCGCGACCTCTTGGCGGGATGCCCCCCTCGCCCTCAGACCCCGGCTGGCTCTGCCCCCGCCATCCCCCGGGCTGAGGAGGCGGCGGAGGGACGAACGGCCCACCACCGAGAGACGCTACGATGGCCGGCCCTGGGGGCGGCCCGGCCTCCCCGTCGCTGGTGGAGCTCCTGAAGGCTAAGACGTCAGAGGGTGCTCAGGAGCTGTTGGCGAGGGAGGAGACCACCGTCCGTCAGTTGCGCCACGAGGCGGGCGGGGTGCTGCGCCTACCCGAGAGCTCTGGGACAATTGCCGAGGACATCGACCACGAGGTCGGCCGAGACGAGACCATGATCTTGAACCTGGGGCCGGTTCATCCTTCTACTCACGGGGTTCTCCGGGTAATGGCCGAGATCCGGGGAGAACAGGTGCTGCGCACCAAACCAGTGATCGGTTACCTGCACACCGGGATGGAAAAGACGGGCGAGGAGCTCGCCTATCACCAGGGTTTCACCAACGTTACCCGCATGGACTACCTGTCGCCCTTCTTCGAGGAGCTGGCCTACTCTCTGGCTGTTGAGAAGTTGGCCGGCATCGAAGTGCCGGAGCGGGCTACCTGGGTGCGGATGCTCGTCTGCGAGCTAAACCGGATGGCCTCCCACTTTTTGTGGTTGGGCACTAACGGCGCTGACCTAGGCGGCCTCAACCTTTTGGTCTACGGCTGGCGGGACCGGGAGATGCTGCTCGCCTTTTTCGAAAAGTTGACCGGGTTACGCATGAACCACAACTACATACGCCCCGGTGGCGTAGCAGTTGACCTCCCCGACGGCTGGCGGGACGATGTGACCGCCATCTGCGACGCGGCGGACCGGCGCATGGACGAGTATGACGACCTCCTCACCGGCCAACCCGTTTTCCAACAGCGCCTGATAGGCGTAGGGGCGCTCGATGCAGCCACAGCGGTAGGGTTGGGGCTCAGCGGGCCCTTGCTCCGCTCGACCGGCGTGGCCTATGACGTGCGCCGAGACTTCCCCTACCTGGCCTACGACGAGGTTGACTTCGACGTGATAGTGGGCACTTCGGGAGACTGCTGGGACCGTTTTGCCATTCGCATGGCGGAGATCCGGGAGGCTACCCGCATAGTCCGGCAGGTAGCTGACGCCATGCCCGGAGGTGACTTCCGAGCCCGAGACGAAAAGGTGACCCCGCCACCGCGCAACCGCATTACCGAATCGATGGAGGCTCTCATCTGCCACTTCAAGCTGTTCACGGAGGGCTTCCGGGTGGCCCCCGGCGATGCTTACGTGCCCGTGGAGTCGCCCCGGGGGGAGCTTGGTTGCTACATAGTCGCTGACGGGACTTCTCAACCCTACCGAATGCACATGCGAGCGCCGTCGTTCGCCAACCTTCAAGGTTTGGCTCCCATGGCCCGGGGAGCCTTTATCGCCGACGTCATGGCTATCGTTTCCAGCATCGACCCGGTTATGGGGGATGCCGACCGGTGAACGACCAGGCCGACATGAGCTCGAGCGTCCCCGCCACGCCCGTGCGCCCCCAACCCGGCCCCGGGCCGGGCCACGCCGGTGCCACGGGCACCTTTCTCTTCTCGGCTGTCGGGCCTGAGGACGTCACCATAACCCTGGACGGTCGCCCGGTGGCGGCCAAGAGGGGCGAGTTGCTCATCCGGGTGGCAGAGTGGGCAGGCACCTATCTTCCCCGGTTCTGTTACCACCCCCGCATGAAACCGGTAGGCATGTGCCGGGCCTGCCTGGTCGAGGTAAAGGGGCCCCGGGGGTTCAGCCTTCAGCCCGCCTGCTACGTGCCCGTGCAAGAGGGGATGGAGGTACGGTCTCAAAGTGCCCCGGCCAGGAAGGCTCAGGACGGGGTGTTGGAGTTCTTGCTCATCAACCACCCCCTTGATTGCCCGGTGTGCGATCGGGGAGGCGAGTGCCCACTTCAAGACCAGACCATGGGCTACGGGCCGGGCGAACCTCGCTTCGTGGAGGAAAAGCGCCACTGGGACAAGCCAATACTCATCTCCCCACTCATTCACCTGGACCGGGAGCGTTGCATCCAGTGTGCCCGTTGCACCCGCTTCGCAGAGGAGGTAGCCGGTGACCCGGGGATAGATTTCCTCGTCCGCAGTGACTCGATCGAGGTTGCCATCTACCCGGGCCAACCGTTTACTTCTAACTTCAGTGGCAATATCGTGCAGATTTGCCCGGTGGGGGCACTGCTGGGAAAACCCTACCGCTTCCGGGCGCGGCCCTGGGACCTGGAGGAGGTGGAGACTACCTGCACCCTCTGTGCCGTCGGCTGCCGGATGGCCGCCCAATCCAGCGCTGATCGAGTGGTCCGCTTTCTCGGGGTTGACAGCGATCCCGTCAACTGGGGATGGCTGTGCGACAAGGGCCGGTTCGGGTTCGAGGCCATCAGCAGCCCGGGCCGGTTGCTCCACCCTCTGGTCCGCCAGGGTGCTGAGCTGGTGGCTATTGGTTGGCCCGAGGCGCTCAGGTACGTGGCCGACCGGGTGAGGGGTGTGCCGGGGGAGCGCACCGCGGTGATCGGAGGTGCCCGCCTGGCCAATGAGGATGCCTACATCTGGGCCAAGTTCGCCCGTACGGTTCTCAGCACCGATAACGTCGATGCCCAACTGGGAGACGGGTTGCCGGCCGACGTGGTGGCCTCGCTGCCCCGGGCCACCATCGACCAGGCATGCGGTGCGTCTGTCATCGTGACCCTGGCCCCGGATATCAAAGAGGAGCTGCCCGTCTTGTACCTGCGGCTCCGCCACGCCGCCCTCGAGAAGGCCGTTCCACTGATCGAGATCTCCCCAGCACCCACCGGTCTCAGCCGTTACGCCGCCCTCCGCCTCCGTTACCGCCCCGGCGAGGTGGCCGCCCTGGCCCAAGCCCTGTGCGCAACTGTCCCGGTCACCGAGGAAGTGGCGGGGGTGAGAGCGGAAGATGTGGAGGGAGCCCGGTTGGCCGTCCAAGGCGCAGGCAAAGGAGGGGCGCACGACGGACTGGGGGCGGCACCGCGGGTCGTCGTGGTCATCGGCCGGCCCTCCTTGGCCGAGGCCTCCACCGGCCCGGCCGAGGCGGCGCTCTGGTTGGCTGGCCTTCCCGGGGTGGCCTTTCTGCCTGCCTTGCGCCGCTCGAACGTGTGCGGTGCCATCGACCTGGGCCTGGCCCCCGGCCTCCTGCCTGGGCGGGTGAGCCTCGGTGATGGTAGGGCATGGTACGAGCGGCACTGGGGCACCCACCTCCCGCGCCGCCCCGGCCTGGGCACACTGGCGATGCTGGAGCGGGCCATTGACGGGGGCCTGGACGTGCTCTTCCTCCTCGGGGCGGACCCGCTTTCTGACTGCCCTGACCGCACGCTGGCGGCCCGTGCCCTGGGGGCAGTCCCCTTGGTGGTGGCCGTGGACGCCTTGGCCAACCCCAGCCTGACCCGGGCTCACGTCGTACTGCCCGCGGCCATGTACACCGAGAGGCGAGGCAGCTTCACCAACCTGGAGGCCCGGGTCACCTGGCTCAGCCAGAAGGTAACCCCCCCGGGGACGGCCTGGCCCGACTGGGTGATCGCCGCCCAACTGGCCTCGCGGCTGGGCCCTGGTCTGGGCGTCTCCAGCTTGGAAGATATCTGGTCCGAAATGCAACGGGTTTCCCCCCTCCATGCCGGGGTCACGCCTGCCCTCCTCACATCGCCCTCAGGCCGGGATGGGGTGGTGGTGCCACTGGTGGTGGGGGCTGGGCCCCGGGAGCGGGCTCGGGTGCCACGCCAGCTGGACCCCATGGCCGACCCCGGTATTGCCCAGGCCGAGGTGCACCCTGCTGCCTACCGGCCCGGGTCGGTGGTCAACTCAAGCGGGGATCACATCTCCGCGGAAGCTGACGAAGAGGCCGCCCGGGGGGCCAGGGTCAGTGAGGGTGATAGGCGCGGTAAGGGGGAAACGAGCGGACCTGCTTTGGACAGTGAGACGACGGTGCCGCCCCGCTTGT